>CAVDHG010000065.1:0-10192 GCA_963608725.1 Agathobacter rectalis
GGAGAACTCTGCTATAGTCTACCGTGCTGGTCGGATTTTGGAAAAGAGACTGTAAAGATGAAACTTTCGACTAAAGGGCGTTATGGCGTCCGCGTTTTGTTAGATCTGGCTCTCCATCGCGGGGAGGGACCGAGGACGTTGACTGCGATTGCTAAGTCGCAGGGGATCTCCCGAAAGTATATGAGTCGCCTGCTGCCACTCCTGGTGCGTGAGGGCGTTATTCAGTCCTGCCGGGGGATTGTGGGCGGTTATACGCTTAGCAAAGAGCCGGCGGAGATTACCTTCCTCGAAATCATCGAAACGATGGAGGGGCGGATTCAGCTCGCGCCGTGCGTGCGCTCCAAGCCGTGTCCGCGGGTTTCGATTTGCCCCGTCATGAATAGCTGGGGAGAGATGAGCGAAGGCGTGCGCGAAGTTCTTGCCCATTACACGCTGCAAGACGTGCTGGACTCCATGAGCACGACCTGCCCCAAAAAGGAGAAGCGGGGCTAGGAAGCAGAATTTCGCGCTCTCAAGAGCAAGAAACAAAAAAGGCGACCGATCGGGATAGATCGGTCGCCTTTTTGCGGAGTAGGGGAGCGTTACTCAATAATCATGATTTCTGCCATTGAGGCGTACTCCTGTCCGTGCTGTTCGCTCAGCCCCGTGAAGCGGAGATAGCGGACATCCTTCGCCGGAGAAGCGAAGAGTACCTTCTGAGGAGCAGAGGTGTTTTTCAGCGCGCCCTGCGCCACCTGAGTCCAGGTTTTTCCGTCGCGGGAGACTTCTACTCGGAAGTCCTTAATGCGACCGTTGGCTCCCTCTTGGCGTCCGTAGCAGGTAATGCCCTTAAGCGTGCGAACCTTCTGCAGATCCATCGTCACGCTATGCGGGTACTTGCCGAGCGTAACGCCATACTGCGAGTGCCACATCGTGGAGAGATCGCCGTCGCAGACCTTGGAGCCTTCGTTGCCGGGCTCTTGGGAGGTGCACTCGACAACGGTGAAGGTGTCCGGCGGAGGAGGAATGGTTTCGTCCAGCGCGACCTTTGCCTCGTAGACGGGGAGGGGCTGGAGGGTCGCCGGGCGGAAGGCGAGGTTGAGGTGGTAGGGCTTATCGGCACGCGGGATGTCGCGGGCGAGGGGCCCCGGACCGCAGGAGGCGTTGCCCAGACCGCGGTTGACCGCAAGGAGCGTCAGCACCGTCTTCGTGGGGGTGGGGAACTCCGCCCAGTGTTTCGTGAAGCAGAGCTCGGAAGGCGTGTAGGGGATCGCGGAGAAGGCGAAGACGCTGTCGTTAAGCGCGGAGACGGTGAGACCGGTGCTCGCATTTGCTTCCGACAGGGAGACCCAACGCGCACCTTCGCGGTTGCCCATGTCGTTCGGGCGAGCGTAATACTCCACCATGTCCGCTACGGTGCTCGTATAGACGGCGGGGAAGGAGCCAGCCTTGCGGTCGGGATAGTTCTCGAAGGGCCCGCAAGCGTTGTATGCTACTTGGCTCAACTCGGGGCGCAGGGTCAGCTGGTAGCCCAACCGCCCAAGCTCAATGCGCCGACCACGCGGGAGGAGGACGGACTGCATGGTGAGGGTGCCATCGGGGTAAACCTTCCACGCAGCGTTAATGACGAAGTGCGTGTTGCGCTCGGAGACGGGCGTTGGGAGCTTGATGAAAGAGGTCTCGCCCGCACCACCGAAGTTGTGCAAGCGTTCCAGTTGCTTGCCCATGACCGTAACGGAAGAGGTGAAAGTGACGGTGCCATTCGCCTGTTGGGTAATGTTGCCGACTTCTGCCTTGACCGGGGTCAAATCGCGCAAGCCCTGCATCGCCCAGTCGTTAGCCTTGCCGGTCTCGTTCGAGGAGGGGCAACGGAAGGCGTCGACGCGCATCGGCTCAAGCATCAGATCCTTGCCCTTGAGGGTATACTGCGTCAGAAGACCGGTCTCCTTGCCGATTGTAATACGGAAGTCCTTCCCAGAGAAGACCACCGCGGAGGGTGTGTCCTGGGTGCTCACCTTGCCGGTAGGCGTGAGGCGGACGGCGCGTTGCTCCTGGAGCTGGATTTGGTCGGAAGCCACAATGAAACCGGCTTCGAGCGGACCTTCCTTCTCCTTGAGAGCGAAGGTGATTCGCAGCGCGTAGCCATCGATAGATCTCGGCACGGCAACGGGTAGAGCAAAGGACTTTGTCTGCTGGGGCGCGACGTCGGCGACGTTGAAGAGCCCGGTCTCGCTTGTCGGCTCGCCGTTCTTGTAGAGCGTCCAACGCGCTTCAACGTAGTCGAGCGGACGGAAGTAGTTCTTGTTCCGGATGAGAATCTTACCGTCTGCCAGTGTCGCCTTAATGTTCTGGTAGACGTGGGCGATCTCGTAGTACCCCGGCTCCGGATCGCGTCCGGCAAGGATGGTGCCGTTGCAGATGAATTGCCCGTCGTTGGGGTGATCTCCCCAGTCGCCACCATATGCCAAGATGCGCTTGCCGGTCTCGGGGGAGACGTACCAGAGGGCTTGGTCAATCCAATCCCAGACCGCTCCGCCGAGGATTACGTCCGAACTCTCAATGGCGTCTTGGAACTCGGCGAAGTTGCCCAGGGCGTTCATCATATTGTGGGCGTATTCGGAGATATAGAAGGGCTTGGAGTCTTTCGTCTGCTTCGCCTTCCACTCTACCCAGCCGACGGAGGGATACTGGTTGGAACCCATGTCCACGATGCTATTGTTGCGCTCGTAGTGCGTTGGGCGCGTGAAATCGCGAGCCTTGATTGTCCGCTCTGCGATGGCGAAGTTGCGACCGGGACCGGCTTCGTTGCCCAGGGACCAGATGACGACGCAAGGTTGGTTCTTATTCCGCTCGACCATGTTCATGATGCGGTCGACGTGCGCATCCAGCCACTCGACGGGGTGGGAGAGCGACTCCTTGCCGTAGTAGTAGCCGTGCGACTCGATGTTCGCTTCGTCTTCAAGGTAGATACCGTACTTGTTGCAGAGGTAGTAGAAGTATGGCGCGTCGGGATAGTGCGAGCAACGGACGTGATTGAAGTTGCCCGCCTTCAAGAGGCGAAGCTCTTCTTCCATTGCCGTGTTGGAGACAGTGTGCCCCGTCCAAGGATCCGCCTCGTGGCGATTGACGCCTTTCAGCTTGATCTTCTGCCCGTTGACCCAGAAGCGACGTTGCTCCTGTCCATTGTGGGCGGCGATTTCCACCTTGCGGAAGCCGAGCTGCGCGGGGACGGCTTCGATGAGCTGACCTTGCGCATCGCGTAGTTCAAGGATGAGCGTGTAGAGGTTGGGCTTCTCTGCCGACCAGAGGCGCGGGGAGTCGAAGCGGAGCTTCAAGCCGGTCTTCCAGATTCTCTGAGCGGTCAGGTCGACCTTCTTTTCGGAGATTCCATCGTAGGGAGAATCGACGGGCTTGACGGGCGAAACCTCCGCGCCCTTATCGTCGAAGACCTTCGCTTGCAGGGTTGCCGTGGCACTAACCTGCTCGGGATTCAAATTTTCCAGCTCCACGTCAAGTGCCAATTCCCAGCGTCCGTCCATCTTCTTCCACTCAAGAGGCTCGGTCGTGGCAAAGAAGTCGCGGATGTGGAGCTTCGGAACGGCATAGAGCTGCACGGAGCGGAAGATACCGGAAAGACGCGTCATGTCCTGACACTCGAGGTAGGAAGCGTCGCTGTAACGGTAGACCTCAACTGCGACGATATTCTTCCCTGCACGCAGGTGGGGCGTAATCCGAAACGCTGCCGGATTGCGCGAGTCCTTCGAGAAGCCCACATAGTGCCCATTGATCCATAGGTAGAAGAAGGAGTCCACGCCGTCGAACTGCACGTAGACTTCCTCGCCCTGCCAGCTCTCGGGGATCGTGAAATCGCGCCGATAGCTTCCGACCGGATTGCGTGCGTTGTAATTGGTGTATCCCTTCGGCGGATCCAACATCACGCGAGGCCACTCGCGCTGGAAGGTATAACGCTGGTTGCTGTAAATCGGCGTTCCCCAGCCTTTTTTGCGAGCGGGGTCTGCACCCAATGTCTGCCACGACGCCGGGACGACGATGGTCTCCCAGCCGGAAACGTCGTAGTCCGGATTCTGGAAGCCCACGGGGCGCGATGCCGGATCCTTGCTCCAGCGGAACTTCCACGCCGTTGTGCTATCCAAGCTCAGCCACCGCGAACTCGCCCAAGGCAGAATCTTCTTGGCATCCTCTTCGCTCTTAAAGCTAAAGAACCATGCACGGGCAGACTCCTTGTTATAGGAGAGATTCTGCTCCTGCTCCCACTCGCGCCCGGTGGGGGCGGTTGCGTTTCCAAACGAATGACCTGCCAGCGTCATCATAGATACACCCGTTGCACAAAAAAAGGATAACCACGCTTTCATTCTTTAGTCCTCAAATTCTTCGGCGTATACATACGCCACTTATTATCCTAAGCTCCATCTGTAACGGCAAATGAAACCGCCACGCTCCGGCATCCTGCGTTCTCACGTATGCAGGAAGTGTTACAAAGAGAACGATGCGTCCGAGGGCATCCGCCAATCTCCACGCGGAGAGAGGGCGATCGTGCCGACCTTGGGACCGTCCGGAATCGCGGAACGCTTGAATTGCTGTTGCACGAACCGCTTACAGAAGATGCCGAGCGTGCGCGAGAGCTCCTCTTGGGAGAACTCGTCGGCAAGCAGGAGATTCGCTAAGTCGAGAAGCTCCGAACGGGAGGAGCCGTACTTCATGAAGTAATAAAGGAAGAAGTCGTGGAGCTCATACTGTCCAACGATAGCCTCGGTGTGCTGTTCGCCGGGAAGAAGTTCGGGCGAGACCGGCGTCTCGCAGATGTCGTCAAGAATCTTCGCCAACTCCGGTTCCGAAACTGTTGCAACGCTCCGCACGCACCAGCGCACCAACGTCTTCGGGACGCCGCAGTTCACGGCGTACATGCTCATATGGTCGCCGTTGTACGTGCTCCACCCGAGAGCAATCTCGGAGAGGTCGCCCGTCCCGACCAGCAACCCATTCTCCTTGTTGGCAAGATCCATCAAGATGTATGTGCGGGCTCGCGCTTGGGCGTTTTCGTAGGTAACGTCCTGTTGCGCCGGGTCGTGGCAAATGTCGCGGAAGTGCTGCTCAACCTCCGGAACAATTGAGATTTCGCGCAACTCTGCGCCGAGCTGGGTCGCGAGTTGTTTCGCATTCTGCAAGGTGCGAGACGTCGTTCCGAAGCCCGGCATTGTAACCGCCAAGATCGTCGACGCCGGGAGCTTTAGCTCTCGGCACATCTGCACGCACACGAGGAGCGCGAGCGTGGAGTCTAACCCGCCCGAAAGCCCGATAACCAGGCGCGCCACCTTCGTGTGGCGGAACCGCTTTGCCAGCCCCGCGACCTGGATTCGGAAGATCTCTTGGCACCGCTTTAGCCGTTGCGCATCGTCGTGGGGGACAAAGGGATGCCGTTCCAAGCTCGCGTGCGCCCCATCTGCCCAACGTTGCGCCTCTGCTAGCGTGTCGTCCGAACAGGGGATTACACGTAACTCGGCGTGCGGGCTGTCCGGGAAGGACGTCTCGCGCATCCGAACGCTATCTACCCAGCGCGGATTGAAGTCCATCAGACTGAATCCTTCCTCCCAACGGGATTCCGCGATCAGCCTGCCATTGTTCGCCAAGAGTCTGTGCCCGCCGTATACCACATCCGTCGTCGACTCCCCGCACCCCGCAGAGGCGTACACATAGGCGCACGCCAAACGTCCGGACTGAATCCGCACGAGGTCGCGTCGATACTCCGCCTTCCCAATCGACTCCGTGCTTGCCGAGAGATTCAGGATGAGTTGTGCTCCTGCCAGTGCCAAGCGGTTTGAGGGCGCGTCCACCGCCCAGAGGTCTTCGCATATCTCTACGCCGAAACGAAAATCCCCGGCATCGAAGAGGAGATCCGCGCCAAACGGAATGCCATGCCACGTGGCTCCGGTGGGCAACGTCTTGCCGGAGACGAAGTGTCGCTTCTCATAGAACTCGCGATAGCTCGGCAGATAGGTTTTCGGCACGAAGCCTAAGACTTCGTCATCTTTGAGCACCGCGGCGCAGTTATACAAGCGGTCGTTCAGGCGCAAGGGCAACCCGAAGACGAAGAACTTCCCAAGCGGGAGATGAGCCTTCAGCCACTCCAACGCCTCTAGGGTCTGCGCTTCAAGCGATTGCGTGTGGAAGAGGTCTCCACACGTGTAACCCGTCAGGGCAAGCTCCGGAGCCACGACAACGCGGGCTCCCGCATTCGTAGCCTCGGTAAAGCTTTTCGCCAACGCCTCGGCATTCGCCTTTGGGTTGGCAACGGAAACCGCGGGCGTAACCGCCGCGACACGCACGAAAGGAATCACGAGCACCTCCTCTGCTTGCGCAGAACAATTATCCCGAGAATCACCAGCAAACACGCGCAGAGTATCAACCCTGCCAACGCCCACTTCGGATATTGGCAAACGCAGAAGAGAGCCAGCAGACACAGGAACACGCCTTCAAGCCCGATAAAGGCGATTACCGGAAATGACACGTGCTTCTTCTTTTCGGCGTCTAGTCCCATTGCGCTCACTCCTCAAAGAGATTTCCCTGCACGTACTCTCCGGCGTCGACTGTTTTCGAGGCAGGCTTCTCCTTTGCCTTGGGCTCGGCGACCTCAAGGTGCGTGCTTCCTTGCGTCTCCTGCGGGAGCAACGCCAAGAATTCCGCTTCCGAGAGTTGAGGCGTTCTCAGCTCTTGCGCCTTGTCGAACTTACTGCCGCCGGGGTTTTCGCCAACGAGTAAGAACGACGTCTTGCCCGTAACGCTACCTTGGACGGTTCCGCCATGCTTCCGGATCTGCTCTTCAAAGAAGGCTCGCGGACGCGACAGCGTCCCGGTAATCACGAAAGATTTCCCGACGAGTGCTTGACTTGCCACCTCTTCTCTAGCTGATTGCGGGTCAATTCCGAGCTGAGCCAACTTGGAGAAGAAGTGCTCCGCGTAGGGCGAGGCAAGGAAGCGCACCATCGCCTTCGCCATCTCGGGTTTGATTGTCAGCCGGTAGCGGTCGCGAACGCCCCTATCGCTCTCGTCCTGCGAGAGCACGCCCCGCGCCTCCAAGGCTTCCGCCCGGCAGACGATTTCACCCACAAGGCGTTCGCGTTCTTCTCCGCTCTCTACCTTGCGCGAAACGGCTTCATAAAAGTCGAGCACCTCCTTAAAGAGATCGCTCGTGCGCATTTCGGAGAAGGTAGAGAAGGGGGCGGAGACCACCCGAGCCGCCGTCTCGCCGATTCCGGGGATACCGAGAGCAAAGATCCACCGATGCAGAGGCAACGACCGTGCTCGCTCCAACGCATCGCGCACGTCTTGCGCCTTCTTGCCAAAGCGACGCTCCGAGCCATCCTCGGCAATCACGCGCAGATCTGCCAACGCCGTGCAGTCCAAGTCAAAGAGGTCGATCGGCTGCTTCACCCAGCCCGACTGCACAAGCAATTCGGCGATCCGCTCGCCGATGGCGGAGATGTCCAGCGCGTTGCGTGAGACAAAGTGCTCAAGGTGCCCGACCCGTTGCGCTGGGCACTCTGGGTTGAGACAGCGCACCGCCACCTCGTCCTCCAAACGCGCCACCTCGCCTCCGCAAACCGGGCAAGCCTTGGGCATATGAAACGCCGTGGCGTTTTTGGGGCGCAACGCCATCACCACGCTATCGACCGCCGGGATCACATCGCCGTGCTTGGAGATGATCACCGTGTCGCCTACGCGAATATCCTTTTCTTGCACGTAGTCGGCGTTGTGCAACGTTGCGCGAGCAATGACGGAGCCGGCTAACGGCACCGGCTCAAGCTCCGCCACGGGCGTCAACACGCCTGTGCGCCCCACCTGAATCGTAATTGCCTTGAGGAGCGTTTGCGCACACTCGGGAGCATACTTGTATGCGCGGGCGAAGCGTGGCGCGTGCGCCGTACTCCCCAGGAGCGGATAAAGGTCGCGCTGATTGATTTTGATCACCGCCCCATCCATCTCGAAGGGGAAGGCGTCGCGCATACGCTCCAATTCGTCGAGGGCGCACATCACCTGCTCCATCCCCATACAGAGCCTCTGCCACGGGGGCGTGCGCAAACCCCATTCCGCAAACCCGCGCAACATCTCAAGATGCGTCTTGAACGCCACGCCCTGCAGGGCACCTGCCGCATAGAACACGGCGTCCAGCGGTCGTTGCGCCACCTCTCTCGGGTCTTGCAATTTAATAGATCCTGCCGCAGCGTTGCGCGGATTGGCGAAAGGCTCGCGCCCGGCTTCCTCCTCGCGTCGATTCAACGCTGCGAAGCCCTCTCGCGTCATGTAGATTTCCCCGCGAACCTCCACCACGTCCGCCGAACAGGGGATGGAAAGCGGGATGGAGCGAATGGTGCGGACGTTCGCGGTGATGTCGTCTCCCACTTCGCCATTTCCGCGAGTCGCTGCCCGGACGAGTTTTCCTTGCCGGTAGAGCAACGAAAGGGAGAGCCCGTCAATCTTCGGCTCCACCGCGTAGTCCCACACCTTCCCCGGCAACTGCTGGTGGAGGAAGACGTCAAACTGATTTAGCTCTCCGCGGTCGTAGGTCTTATCAAGGCTCCGCATGGGCGGATTGTGGCGCACCTTGGCAAAGCCTTCAATTGGCTCGCCACTTACCCGTTGCGTAGGGGAGTCCGGCGTGATCAATTCCGGGTGGGCATGCTCAAGGGCATCCAACTCCGACCAGAGCGCGTCGTAGTCAACGTCCGCGATCTGCGGTCGTGCCTCAACGTAGTAGAGGCGGTCATGGCGCGTAATCTCCTCGCGCAACCACTTAGCTCTTTCCGCAAGCTGATTCATCGCACGAACCTCCACACGAACCCCCCGATCGCAACGAGTATTGCCACGAAGACGAAGAGAATAAGAATCACGCGCAACCAGACGATCGGCGTCTTCTCTGCCTGGCGCCTCCGGTAATTCCGCAAATCTTCCACGGAGAGGCGCACCGTCCGCCCCGCGTGCGCTCGCGTCATGGGGTTGGGGGGCGCGATTACGGAGTCGGCATAGGCGTCGCCCTCGGGGGTAATGCCTCGCCCCGCCTGGTGGAGGTCAAACGCCACATCATCCCAGCCGGCGTAACGTCCAGCCGGCGTGCGGTTGGTGAGCTTTGCCAAGACCACCGCCAGTTCCGGCGGGAAGTTCGGGCTGACATCGCAGGGCGAGGGGATCACGCTCCGCTGTTTACGGCGCACAATCTCTTCTTCGGAGAACGCGCCGAACGGCACCTGCCCCGTTGCCAACGCGTAAAGCGTCATCCCCAAGGCGAACATATCGGCTCGGGTATCGACCGCTTCGGGCGTCTCGTAGACCTCCGGCGCGAGATACGGCGCAAGCTCTGCTCCGACTGCCTTCAACTCCGGGCTTTCGCCGTGCCCAGCTTCGAAGCGCACAAGGGAAATGTCCGGCAAGAGCGGTTCCGAGACTTCCGAGACGTATAAACTCTGCGGACACAACGCGGTATACACCAAGTGCGCAGCGTGCAACTCAGCGAAACCCTCTGTCATGTCGGTTGCTATGCGCAGGAGTTGCCCCGCTTCCAAGCGGTGTCCATCGAGGAGATTGAGGACGCTCCGGGCATGACGGTCTTCCAAGACCACGTATGCCTGATGCTCGGTGCGGATAAGGTCAATCACGTCCGGCACGAGCCGGCACTTCGTCTGCGCCAGCGTGCGCATAACGCTAAAGTGCGCACTTAATAAGAACTTATCTTGAATGACTTCGGGCGAAAAGACGCCGACAAGGACATCGCGCTCCAACACCGTCTGTTCTGCCCGCCAGAGCGTACACCGTTCTGACTGCAACAACTTCTGGCGGAAGGTAAATCCGTCAATCTCTGGAATAGGATCCGTCGTCATGTCCGCTCCATTCTACCAAACCCTGCCACCCCCGGCGACTGCCACCCCATTCTCCCCCTCCCCGCAACCGCGTTTCCCCTCCGTCCGCACCGCGTTCGACCCGATCGCGGTGCGGAGAGACCCCAAACTCGGTTGCGGGGCAGTTTGGGGAACCCCCTCGGGCGGTTTTGCATAAGTGCTTGAGTTTTCGACGGGCGATTCGCGTCTTTTTTGTGATAAGGGCTTGTCTCTTCTGAGGATATGCGGAAAAAGAAGAGAGCAGGGGGCGGAAAGGGGTGAATTTCGAACCTAAAAAGAGGGGTCTCCGCACCGCGATCGAGGCG
>CAVDHG010000066.1:0-10095 GCA_963608725.1 Agathobacter rectalis
CGGGGGCGGGGGGTGGAGGAAGACGGACAAGGAGGGGTTGAACCGAGTTTGGGGTGTGTCTGCGTCAAGATTGGGTGAAACGCGGTGCGGAGAGGAGGAAAACTCGGTTGCGGGGGGAGGTGGGGGTGAGTCGAGTTTGGGAAGAGGTCGAATTGAGGAGGGGAGGAGGGGGAGAGGTTGCAGGGGGAGGGGGAAGCGTTGTATCATAGTGGGAATTGCCTCATGGTGGTGCGCGGCACGTCCTCCCTACTCCTTAGAGGAAAAGGCGCACCCGGGCAAAGGAGAGATTATGACCCCAATGGATACCACCTTACCCGCAGACGCGGTAGATTTCATCGACGATGCTAAGCTCGAGGGACTCGTTGCAGGAATGCACGAAGACCCCGAAGCCGTGCGCCGCGTTATCGCTAAAAGTCTGCGAAAGGAAGCTTTAACGGTTGAAGAAACCGCCGTTCTCCTGGGCGCGGAAAGTCCGGAACTGGTTGAGGAAATCTACGAAGCGGCGCGCACGCTCAAGCGCGAAGTCTACGGTAACCGCATTGTCTTCTTCGCCCCGCTCTACGTGGGGAACTACTGCATGAACGACTGCAAGTACTGCGGGTTCCGTCGTTCCCTCACCACGGCAGTTCGTCACACCCTCTCCGACGAAGAGCTTGTCCGCGAAACCGAAGCCCTCGAAGACCTCGGTCATAAACGCCTCATTCTCGTCTACGGCGAAAGCCCTAAGTACGACCCGGAGTTCATCGCCCACACCGTCCGCATTGTCTACGGCACGAAGAAGGGGCGTGGAGAGATCCGCCGGGTCAACATCAACGCCGCACCGCTCGACGAGGCGGGCTTCCGCACCGTCAAGGCTGCCGGAATCGGCACCTATCAGATTTTCCAAGAGACCTACCACAAGCCCACCTACGCCGAGTGGCACCCCGCGCAGACGCGCAAGGGCAACTTCCTCTGGCGACTCAACGCGTTCGACCGCGCCTTCCGCGCAGGGATCGACGACATGGGGCTGGGCGTGCTGTTCGGGTTGTACGACTGGCGTTTCGAAGTGCTCGCGATGGTGACGCATGCGAGGTACCTGCAAGAGAAGTTTGGCGTGGGGCCGCATACGCTGAGCTTCCCGCGCATAAAGCCGGCTGAAGGGCTTAACCTCAACCTCAAGTGGCAAGTGAGCGACGAACAGTACAAACGCCTTGTTGCCATCCTGCGCCTTGCCGTGCCCTACACGGGGCTTATCATGACCGCCCGCGAGAGCGCAGAGTTGCGGCGTGAAGTGCTCGCCTTCGGCGTCTCGCAAATCGATGCCGGGACGAAGCTGGAGATTGGCGGTTATCAGGAAGCGCGTGAGAAGGATTCGCAGACGCTCAACCGCGAGCAGTTCCAGGTTGGCGACACGCGGAGCTTGGACGAAGTCATCGGGGAAATCCTAGAGGGCGGTTACATCCCGAGCTTCTGCACGAGCTGCTATCGCCTGGGGCGCACGGGTGAACACTTTATGGAATACGCCATCCCCGGATTCATCGGGAAGTTCTGCACGCCTAACGCGCTCATGACGCTTGCGGAATATTTGCAGGACTACGCCTCCGAGGCAGTCCGCGAAAAGGGATGGCGCGTCATCGAGCGCGAGACCGAAAAGTTTGAGTCGGCACAGAAAGACGAGGTGCGCCGTCGGCTCGAACGCATCAAAGCCGGAGAGCGCGACCTCCACTTTTAACCTAAAGGAACACGTATGGACATCCAAAGCCTCCTCGCCCTGCAAGAAGAAGACGCCCGTCTTCGCGAACTCCAACACGAGCTGAAGGTGCTCCTGCCGAAGCGGCGCGCCGAAGCCAAAGCCCGGTTGCAAGCGGCACGAGACGCCGTTGAGGCGGCAACGCAGGAGAACCTCGCCGCCATCCGTGAGCTGGAGCGGTTCCAGCGCGACTACACGCGCCGGCGTGAACAGATGTCCCGCGCCGAGCAGAACGCCTCCGGGATGACCTCCGCCCGCGGACTCGAAGCGGTTGCCCGCGAACACGCCCAGGCGTCGGAAGCGAGTGCGCTTGCCGCCGATGCTGCGCACGATGCCGAGCAGAACCTCACCCCCACCGAGAGGCGGTTGGATCAGGCTCGCGCCTTCGAAGCGGAAGAGGAACAAGCGGTTCAGGAAATCTACGAAGCGATCGATGCGCGTAAGGCACTGGTGGAAGAGGAAGTGGTGAAGGTCAAGGCACGCCGCGACGCGTGCGAGGGGGCGGTGAGTGCGCCGCTCCTGAAGTACTACTCGCGCCTGTCGCTCACGCGCTGGCCCTGCGCCGTGCACTTCGACCGCGCTGAACACGTCTGCACCGGTTGCAACCTCAAGCAGCCGCCCGCCGTGGCGCAAGCCGTGGACCACGCAGACCGTGACCCCGAAGCTCCTTTGGTTACCTGCCCGGCGTGCGGGCGGATTTTGATGTAACGACCCCTTTTACCGGGGCGGTCAATCGCGCAGGCTCGGCGGAACGTTTCCCCCGAAGCGGAAAGCCGAAAGCCTGTGAGGAAAGTCCGGACTCCAGAGAGCAGGATGGTCGGTTGTAATGACCGGCGGGCGCGGGGCAAACCCGCGTGACGGAGAGTGCCACAGAAACAAACCGCCTCCCCTCGGGGAGGTAAGGGTGAAAAGGTGGGGTAAGAGCCCACCGGCGTCGGGAAAACGGCGTGCCAAGGTAAACCCCATCCGGAGCAAGCCCAAATAGGCGGAGAGGCGTGGCTCGCGCCGACCCGGGCGAAAGCCCTATCCGCGGGTTGGGTGCTTAGTTTAATGATTGACGCCCGCAAGGGAACAGAACTCGGCTTATAGCCCCGGTAATCTTCTCCCCGATGGTTCGCCATCGGGGCTTTTCTTTCGGGTGGGGGAGCCATTGCGGGGGGAAGCGCGGTTGTGATATAATAGATAGACTTTTCCCGCGTGGGAAAAACAGGATACGAACAGCCGGATGTTTTAACCCCCTCAAGCGTTCGTGCGCCACGTTGTGGCAGGCGTGCGAGGACAGGCATCCGGAACAAACAGAAAGCAACAAGCCCACATGGCTATTCGCAAACCCCAGAAGGCTGCCGAGAAGACCGGCGCCCGTTACCAGGAACTCCTCGCCGCGTTGGATCAGCAGAACAGCATTCCCGCGGTTGGCACCATCGTGAAAGGCACCGTTACCGGCAAGCGCGGGGACGACGTGCTGGTTGACATCGGGTGCAAATCCGCCGGCGCAATCAACGCCAGTGAGTTCGAAGACGTTAATGCTGTCAATGTGGGCGATACGTTCAACGTGCTCTTGATTGACCTCGAGAGCGACAACGGCATGGTGGTCGTTTCCAAGCGTCAAGCCGATGAGAAGATTCGCTGGGAGGCAATCCTCGCCAAGTACAAAGAGGGCGACACGGTCAACGGCATTATCAAGAAGAAAGTCCGCGGCGGCATGATCGTGGCGGTGGACGGCGTTGAGGCGTTCCTGCCCGGTTCGCAGGTGGACGTCAACCCCTCGCGGGACTTGGACATCTACGTTACCGACCAGCCGCAGGACTTCAAGATCATCAAGATCTCCGACGAGCGGCGCAACATCATCGTCTCGCGCCGGGAGTTGCTTGAGGCGCAGATGGCGGAGAAGAAGCACGCGTTGCTCGAAACGCTGGAGAAGGGGCAGATTGTCCACGGCAAGGTTAAGAACATCACCGACTTCGGCGCGTTCGTTGACCTGGACGGCATGGACGGGCTTCTGCACATCACCGACATGAGCTGGGGGCGGGTGAAGCATCCTTCCGAATTGCTCAAGGTCGGGCAAGAGCTGGACGTGATGATCCTCGACGTTGACCTGGAGCGCGAGCGCGTCTCGCTCGGTCTCAAGCAAGCGCAGAGCAATCCTTGGGACAACATTGAGGCGCGTTACCCCGTCGGGGCGCGTCTGCGCGGTAAGGTGGTCAACCTGGCTCCCTACGGCGCGTTCGTGGAGCTGGAGCCGGGCATCGAAGGGCTGGTGCACGTCTCCGAATTCAGCTGGACGAAGCGCATCGCCCGCGCCTCGGACGTGCTCAACGTCGGCGACGAAGTGGACGTGGTGGTGCTCAACATCGACTCCACCAACCAGAAGATCGCCCTCGGCATCCGCCAGACCGAAGCCAACCCCTGGGACACCGTGCAGGATCGCTACCCGGTCGGCTCGCGCATCACCGGCAAGGTGCGTAACTTCACCACCTACGGCGCGTTCGTCGAGATGGAAGAAGGCATCGACGGCATGATCCACGTCTCTGACATGAGCTGGACGCGCAAGATTAATCACCCCTCCGAAGTGCTCCAGAAGGGGCAGGTCGTGGAAGCCATTGTCCTCGAGATCGACGCGCAGAATCAGCGCATCAGCCTCGGGCTCAAGCAGGCGCAGACCGACCCTTGGAGCTCCATCGCCTCCGCCTACCAGATCGGTCAGATTGTGAAGGGCAAGGTCTCCAAGATTGCTTCCTTCGGTGCCTTCGTCGAGCTTGAGGACGGCGTGGATGGGCTGGTGCACATCTCGCAGATTTCCAAGCAGCGCATCGAGAAGGTGAAGGACGCCCTCAAGGTTGGGCAAGAGGTCGAAGCGCGTATCGTTAAGATCGACCGTGAAGAGCGCCGCATCGGGCTCTCCATTACGGCGATGGAAATGGACGAGAGCGAAGTCGCCCGCCTCGCAGAGGAAGCCGCCGCCGAGGTGCCTACCTCCTCCACGCCGCTCGGCTCTTTCGCCAACGCCTTCGAAGAGGCGTTCGCCTCCTCCGAGGAGTGGCAGCCCGGTCAGAAGTAAGCTTCTGCCAGGACAAAAAGGCGGGGTGCGCTTTACTGCGTGCCCCGCCTTTTTCTATTGTCTCTACCTTATTAAAGAAACTCCGGGGGCACATCCTCCGGAAAGCGGAAGTCCACGTGTTGACCTTCCAAGACGAGCGATGCCTTGCGTTGCGCCCGCTCGTACCCTCCGCCCAACGTCTTAATAAAATCCTCCGCGCCACGCCAGTAGGGCAACGTGCCCAAACGCTTCGGAATCGCGCCGACATTCTGCGAAGGATGCAAACGCGCAAACGCCTCGGGCGGAAGCAGAGCCGGGGTCAACGCGGGCGGTTCGTCCGGGAGCGTAACCCCGCGGAAGAGAAAGAGGTTCCTCGGCTCGACGCCGACGATGTCTGCAAAAAGATAGATCAGAGCCACCACGTGCTTGCACGGGCGCGCCCAGTCCTTGCACGTGCAGAGGAAGCGCACGTCCCCTCGCGCTTCGGGGAAGAGACGCAAGCCCGCCTCCTTCAACGCCTCCACGCAAGCGATGGGGAGCGTGTTCGCCACAATCTGCGCCTTCCAGACCGGGTGCGCGTCCAAGACTTTGAGCACGGCACCAGCATCCAGCGGGGGCATCGCAAGCCCTGTGCGATACGGCGTCTCTTCCGCGCCCTGCACTTCGGCGGAGACTTTGCCCGGCTCAATGACAAGCGAGCGAATCTGCCCCTGCTGGGCGTAGCTCCGCCCGCGCCCGAGTCGTGCGCCGAGGCGGAGGTGTTCAAGCCAGGCGATCCAAGCTTGTCGCCACCACGCCTCCCGCCGAGCCTGCGAGCGCAACCCGCCGGGGAACGCCCGCGCAAAACGTGGCGGATGCGGTCTCTTCCCCATGGCTACTCTTTGTCGGCGATCGTCCCAGAGCACAAGAAGTCGAAGGCAACACGGTCGCCCCCGGCGTCCGAGGCGGCGTCCTTCTCATGGACGCGCATGGAGAAGGGGCGCGTCGTCCCATTAGCGCGGACGGTGATGGTGAAGGTTTCCCCCTCGCCCTTCTGCAACGGCTCCTCGGAGAGCCCGCGCCGCGCAAAGTCGCTCTGCTTCGAATCCGCCGAACGCCCTTGGCGGATGGAATCGTCGAACCCCAAAAGCGTGAACGCCACCTGCGCGTAATGCTTCGTCAAGCCCACCTCCTCCACGTCGCCTCCCTCGACGGCGTTCGCGGGGAGTGCGCGTTTCCCCTTCTTGACGTCAGGCTTTCCCTTTTCGGGATTCTCTTCGGAGGGCGCAACGGCACCTCCCTCTGTGGGCGAGAGGACGATCTTTCCGGGAGAGAAGGTGAGGTAAACGGGCTGTTGCGTTTGGAGAGCCATGTTGCGGGCATACCGCATCAGGCGGAGCGAATCCTTCGCTGCCATCGAGACCTGCGTCGTTGCCGAGCGTCCAATCGCCGGCACCACGATCACCGCCGTTATGGCGAGGATCGCCAGCACCACCAGAAGCTCAATGAGGGTGAAACCCCTCCGCATATCAGAGCACGCCGAAGAGCTTGAGAAGCACGATCACAATCAGCACGAGGATGAGCGCACTCGCCACGCCGATAATGACGTTGAGCACTTTCTTGCTCTCCGACTTCTTGCCGAAGCCCTCGACGGAGCCGACGGGCGAAGTCGCCGGGCGCATGACGATCGTGGTGCGCGGGATCGCCCCTGCGCTCTCCACCACGCCCGGCTCGGCTTCGGGGACGTCGTCGCCACGCAGAGAGAGGGCGATATCCCCGAGCGTAATCACATCGTTACGCCGGACGTTTGCCATCTCCACGCGCTGATCGTTGACCCGCGTCCCATTCGTGGAATCGAGGTCTCGCACGCGCCACCCGCTCTCGCACCGCTCAATGATGCAGTGCACGCCGGAAACGGAAGCGTTGGCAATCACAAAATCATTCGCGCTGTTGCGCCCGATCCGAATCTGATCCGCCGTCCAACTATACGTCTTGCCGGTCTCTTCGCCATTCAGGATTGTGATGTTTGGCATAGAACGAACTCCTCAAAGGATGCGCACAGTATAAACTGTCCCTCGCAGGACGTCAACCTGCGCCGATCAGAAATCCAGATTCTTGACGTTGAGCGCGTTGTCCTCGATGAACTTACGCCGAGGCTCGACGTCTTCGCCCATGAGCAACCGGAAGGTCTCATCCGCGTTCACGGCGTCCTCGATTTTCACCTGGAGCATGTGGCGCGTGGCAGGATTCATCGTGGTGTCGAAGAGCTGCTGCGCGTCCATTTCGCCGAGACCTTTGTAGCGTTGCAACTCCACGCCACGACGCGAGCGCGTCCGCACTTCGTCGATGAGTTGCGAGAGGCTCGTGATGGTAACCGGCGGCCGCGCCCCATCGCGCAGTTCGCCCAACGCCTGCTCCGAACCGTAAAACGTGTCCGGCGGGAAGCCAAGCCCGAGTGCCAACAGCTCGCGGAACTGGTCGCGCAACCGTTGCGCCCGGAATACCTCCATCCACTGGAAGGCGTGCAGGTGCTTGGGCAGATACTCCGAGACGCGGTAGGTCGAGAGGTCGATCGTCTCGCCCAACGCGCTTTCTGCTTCCGCCCGTGCAGCGTTCAGCCCCTCCTCGTCGCGAGGGAAGAGGAGCTTCGCCTGGTCGCCCGATCCGATCACCGCCATATACCGCGCAAACGAGCCGTCCTCGGGGTTGTACGTCTTCAAATACTCCGCGGTGTCTACGCCACGCCGCTTCATGCTCTCGAGCGTTGCCTTGATTTCCAACGCCACATCGAGGAACTGCGTAAACAGCTCCTGATACAACGCCTCGCCGGACGGGCGCACGAAGCTCAAGCTATCGTTCCCCAGGAGCAACCGCCTCTCCAGTGCCTCATCGTTGGCGACGTATTCCGACTTCTTCCCGCGCTTGATCTGGTAGAGCGGCGGTTGCGCCAGGTAGATAAACCCGCTCTCGATGAGCTTGGGCATCTGACGGAAGAAGAAGGTGAGCAGGAGCGTGCGGATGTGCGCACCGTCCACGTCCGCATCCGTCATGATGATGATCTTGTGGTAGCGCACCTTGGCGAGGTCGAAGTCCTCCGTGCCGAAGCCTCCGCCAATCGCCGTGATGAGCGACCGGATTTCGTTGTTGTCGAGCATCTTATCGATGCGCGCCTTCTCCACGTTCAAGACCTTACCGCGCAGGGGCAGGATCGCCTGCGTGCGCCGGTCGCGCCCATCGCACGCCGTGCCGCCTGCCGAATCGCCCTCGACGAGGAAGAGCTCGCACTCCGCCGGGTCGCGACTCGAGCAATCGGACAGCTTGCCCGGCAGCCCGCCCCCTTCAAGAGCACCTTTACGCCGCGTATTCTCGCGAGCCTTCCGCGCAGCCTCCCGCGCCTGGCTTGCCAAAACCGCCTTCTCGATAATCGCCCGCGCCACCGAGGGATTCTCCGCAAAGAAATCCGCAAGCTTCCCGGAGACGATCGACTGCACCAGCCCGGAGACGTCCGACCCGAGCTTCGTCTTCGTCTGCCCCTCGAACTGCGGTTGCGGAATCTTCACCGAGACCACCACCGTCAGCCCTTCGCGGATGTCGTCACCCGTGAGGACGGTGTCTGCCTTCTTGCCGAGCTTGTTGTCGGCGATGTACTTGTTGACCGTGGCAGTGAGCGCGGTGCGGAAACCGGTCAAGTGCGTCCCGCCCTCAATCGTGTTGATGTTGTTGCAGAAGGAGTACTCAATCGTGGAGTAGACGTCGGTATACTGCAAGGCAACCTCGACGGCGATCTCGCCGTACTTGTTGCTCCCGGTGCCGGTGATGTAAATCACGTCATGGAGGGGCGTCTTGCTCTTGTTGACATACTTGACGAATTCCCGGATCCCGCCCTCGTAGTGGAAGGTCTCCTGATGCTTAATCTCCGAGAAGTTGTCCGTCAACGTAATCTTGACGCCACCGTTGAGGAACGCGAGCTCGCGCAAACGGTGCGCCAGCGTCTCCCACTTAAAACCTTCGCGGTACTGGAAGATCTCCGGGTCGGGCATGAAGGTAACCGAAGTTCCCGTCGTCTCCGTGTCGCCAACCTCGGTTACCGGCGCGCAGGGGTTCCCGCGCTCGTAACGCTGACGGTAGATATGCCCATCGCGCTTCACCTGCACGATCATCCACTCCGAGAGCGCGTTCACGCAGCTGACGCCCACGCCGTGCAGACCGCCCGAAACCTTGTACCCGCTTCCACCGAATTTACCGCCCGCGTGGAGCACCGTCATCACCACTTCCAGCGTCGACTTGTGCATCTTTGGATGTTCGGCAACCGGAATCCCGCGCCCGTCGTCCTCAACGGTGAGCGAGCCGTCCGCATTGATGGTAACTTCGATGTGCGTGCAGTAACCCGCCAACGCCTCGTCAATCGAGTTGTCCACCACTTCGTAGACCAGGTGGTGATACCCGCGCTCTGCCGTGTCGCCAATGTACATCGCCGGGCGCACCCGAACCGCTTCAAGCCCTTCCAAGACCTCAATGGAGTTGGCGTTGTATGTGCTCTTCTCTGCCTGCTGATCCGTCGGCTCTGCCATGACAATCCTTTCTACCCGCCGACTCTGTCCCAATCGGCAAAAACGGCTTTTAGTATACCACATTTCCGCCCCACCGACCACTTCCACATAATAGACGCACGCACGCGCCCGCGCCCGCGCACGCAACCCCCCTCCCCCGCAACCCCTACTCCGCCTTCCCCGGCGAGACGTCCAACCTGAAGAACGCGCTTTTCCTCCCCGTTCCCAACGGCACCCGATAGAGCACGCGCCCATCCGCCGTTGTCCCCTCCTCTGCCGTTGCCGTCTGCCACGCACCCGAAGCGAGGGAATCCGTCTCTACGAGTTGATACTTGAGGTCGCTATACCGCGGAGGTCCGACGATCTCAAAGTGCGTCCCGCTATGCTTCGCCGAGGCAAGTACCGCATCCTCTTCCCGCACGGCGTAAAGCTTTCGGAAGGCGGGCGCACCCGAAGCCCCCAGAAGTACATCCTCGCTGATCGAAAGGTAGGTCAGTTCAAAGGGGCTGATCTGCTCCGTGGCATTTTCATCTTTTTCTTCATTGTAGAACGTGCGCGTAAAGGATATGAGGTCTTCTCCGTTCCATGTCATATAATTCGCACTAAACTCCTGGAGCCCCGGCACCCACTTACCATCCGAGGAGGAATTCGTCACCCAAATGCGCGTGTACTTGCCCGACTCCTTTTCGCGTTCCACCCCATAGAGCACCCAGACGTGTTGCTCGTCTCCGAGCGCGGCGATTAGCTTCCCCTTGGCATCCATAAAGTCCCCCAACGCCTTCTCGACCTTCTCCTTCTCG
>CAVDHG010000067.1:0-10086 GCA_963608725.1 Agathobacter rectalis
GGGATAAGGCGTTGGGAATGAAGGGGATATAAAAAGTTGACGGGGGGGGGGGGATATATGATACTTTGAAGCTGTCTTTTAGAAGACGGGGAATAGCGAAGAGCTAGGGGTTCAATCTTGGCTCGGGTTAAGGGATAGCGTCAATTAGAAGACACGGAACCTCTCGACAATCTTGTCCCCAGGCTTCGTGCCAGACGGTCAGGTTGGAGTTGGGGGTTAAGCCGAACCTCGCGACGCGGTTGTCTTAGGCTTTGTGTCAAAGTTCAATGCGGTAGAACGAGGGAAGGCTGAGCCTTCGCCCCACGTTGCCTTTCGGTTTTTCGCCGGGAGGCTGGGTGGTTTTCGGGGGAATCCGGAGAGTCCCTACGCGGAGCTTGTGTTGTCCTTCATGGGTGGCAGGGGTTTCGGGTAGGGGAAGACACACCACAACCAAAACAGAAAGTGAGACATCATGAAACGCATCCTCTGCGTCGCAGCCCTCCTGGGGCTTACGACTGCCCTCCATGCGGTTACCTACGCGTGGAACGACAAAACCAACGCATTTGAGACCCAGAAGGGTGAAACCATCCCCTCATATGACGAGATCGCCGAGGCTCATCCCAAGATGACCGCGCTCCAGTTCAGCTTCTGGTATACAGTTGCATCGACCGACGTCACGAAGCCTACCTACGCCATCCAGCAGAATGTCGCCGATGGCGCAAAGACTGACCTCATCCGGCTGAACGTCGAGAACAACGGCTCCACAGGGGGGAACCGTGCCTCCTATACCGTCAACGGTCAAACCCTTACGGGAAGCGATGGTTGGACGGAGGCTCGCGCCGGAAATGATAAGTGGGTGCAGACAACATTCGCCTTCAGCGATATAGAGAACGGCGTCTTTAAGTCCTTGAAGGTAACGCATGCGTTCCTTAGCCCGTATCCGCCGGAATCGCTTGAGGATAACTTTACCGGGAGCTTTGACTTCAGCGGGAAGACCTTCGACTACTTCGACTATGCGAGCCTGACGGTTACTGTACCCATGACGGTCGAGATCGTGCCCGAACCGGGGGTGTTGGCGTTGCTGGCACTCGGAGTCGCCGGGCTGGCGTTGCGCCGGAAGGTGGCGTAAGAGCGAAGACTCTGCGTTGAGAAAACGGGCGTGCCGAAGGGTGCGCCCGTTTCGTCTGCGCTCAGAAAGGGGGAGAGAAGTTGGTATAATGGGGGGAAGAAAGTCGGGGAGTTCCGGCGAAAGGATACGAAAGGGCGCAGATGATGAAACGCTTCTTAGTTTGGGCACTTGCCTGCGGGGTTTGCGGTGCAGTTTGGGCGCAGGAGGGGCAGTCTCTGCCTCCGCAGGAGGAGCCACCCTTTAAGATTGTTATTGAGGAGGTGCCGGAGGAAGCTCCAGAGCAGACCCCCGAGGCGCAGGCTCAGCCTTCGGAGCAGGAGGATCCGGTGGTCGAGGAAGCCGAGGAGACGCCCAGCGAAGACCCCGTGCTCAACTGCGGGCACTCGCTTCAGCCTCCGAAGGTCTACGACACCGAAGTGCTCATGCTCCAAATCTTCCTCGACCGGAACAACTTCTCGTGCGGGGTGCTGGACGGCGTCTGGGGCGAGGGGTCGCGCCTGGCGATGCGCGCTTGGCAGAAGGCGCAGGGGCTCGCGCAGAAGCAGTGGATCGACGTGGCACTCTATGCGCGGTTGGCAGAGATGGACGAGCCACTCATGCAGTACACCGTTACGGCGGAGGACAAGGCGTTGGTGACGGGGCCGATGCCACCGACGTGGGCGGAGCGGGCGGCTCTGAAACTGATGGGCTTTGAGACGTTGGGCGCGTGCCTCGCAGAGAAGTTTCACACCTCGGAGCGGACGCTGCGCAAGCTCAACCCCGCCATCATCAACTGGCCCGACGACCTCGCGGTCGGCACGGTGCTGACGGTGCCGAATGTGCGGATGGCGGCGTTGGAACGCCCGGCGAGCCTCGTGATCGCGTTGGAGGAGTGCGTGCTGGCGGGGTTTGACGCCGAGGGGAAGATGTGCCTGCGCTTCCCGTGCTCGATTGCGCGGTCGCGGGCGCACCTGCCGAAGACGGGCGAGCTCAAGATCATCAATATGGCACCCGCGCCGAACTATACGTATGACCCCAGGAATTACGGGCAGGATCCGAGCGTGGGGAAGATGGTGGTGCCGGCGGGCCCGCGCAACCCGGTGGGGTGCCGTTGGATCGGGCTTTCGCTCGCGGGCTACGGCATCCACGGCACGCCGCGCCCGAACTCGGTGGGGCGACCGGAATCGCGGGGTTGCTTCCGCCTGACGAACTGGAACGTGACGAAGCTCTTCGAATTGGTTAGCCCGGGGATGACCGTGGCGGTGGTGAAGAAGCTCTCCGACTTTACGCCCCCCAAGGTGGCGGTGGCGACGAAGCGCGAAAAGCCAGTAGCCCAGCCTGCGCCAACGAAGACTCCGGAGGCGGAAGCGAAACCCGCACCCGAGCCGGTGAAGGAAACCCCGAAGGCGGAGAGCGCGGTTGCGCCGAGCAAGGAGCAGGCGTAAATGCTCGAGCGCGTGGCAGAGGCGTTACCCGAGGCGTTTAGGGCGGAGGGGATAGCGTGCGGGCTGGTTTTGGGTTCGGGCTGGGGCGAGACGCTCCAGGCGGAGGAGGTGTATGCCACCGTGCCCTATTCCGAGCTGGAGGGCTTTGGCGCGAGCACGGTGGCGGGGCACCGTGGCGAACTGCTCCTGATGCGTTTGGGCGGGAAGCGGGTGGCGGTCTTCAGCGGGCGGCGGCACTACTACGAAGGGTGCACGCTTGAGCAGGTGGTCTACCCGGTTGAGCTGTTGCGCTGTTTGGGCGTGAAGGTGGTGCTCCTGACGAACGCGGCGGGAGGACTCAATCCGCAGTTCAAGCCCGGGGATCTCATGGTGCTGGAAGACCATATTAACCTCACGGGGATCAATCCGCTCCGCGGGGTGCACCGTCCGGAGTGGGGGGCGCGTTTCCCGGACATGAGCGCGGTGTATACGCCCGAGCTGGTGGCGTTGCTCCTGCGCTTAGGGGGCGCGGAGGTGCATCGCGGAATCTACGCCTTCTCGGCGGGGCCTTCGTTCGAGACGCCCGCGGAGGTGCGAGCGTTGAGGCTCCTAGGCGCAGACGCGGTGGGGATGAGCACGGTGCACGAAGCGGTGCTCGCCTCGGCGTGCGGGATGCGCGTGGCGGGGCTGAGCTGCATCACTAACCCGGCAGCGGGGTTGAGTGCTGAGCCTCTGGCGCATGAAGACGTCCTCCGGGCGAGCGCGATGGCGAAGCCTCGGATGGCAGAGCTGATCACCCGATTCGTCGAAGCCCTTTAACGTTTCGCTCCGCACCGCGATTGAGGTGCGTCCGCCTCGCGTTTGCCTCCTCTCCGCCTCTTGTCTCCTCCGAACTCGGTTGCGGGGCGTTTTGGGTTTGAACCGAGTTTGGGGTCTGTCCGCCTCGCGTTCGGGTCGTCTCCGCCTCGCGTTCGGGGTGAACGCGGTTGCGGGGGAGGGGAGGAAAGGGCGATTTGGTAGAATGGATTGCGCTGATGAAGCGACAGTCCAATATCTATGCGATTCCCTGGCAGTCTGTGCGCCGCCCCTTCCTGCGGGCGGCTTTGAGGTTGACTCACCGCGCCCTGGAGTGGGCACTCGGGCTTCGACGGCTGAACGCGCTCTACACCGCGCTTCCCGGCGCAGGCAGTGGGGTGCCCTTCCCGAAGCAAATCCTTGATAAACTGAACGTTACCACGGCGTGCACCCCGGAGGACTTGGCGCGGTTCCCGGAGGCGGGGGCGTTGGTGGTGGTAGCTAATCACCCCTTTGGCGCGGTGGAGGGGTTGGCACTCCTGGAGGCTCTGCGCGGAAGGCGAAGCGACGTTAAGGTGCTTGCCAACTATCTCCTGCAACGGATCCCGGAATTGCGAGACGATTTGCTCTTCGTCGACCCCTTCGGGCGACCGGACTCGGCGGCGCGGAACGTGCACACCATGCGTCAGGCGTTGCAGTGGCTTCGCGCTGGGCACGCACTCATCGTCTTCCCGGCGGGGGAGGTGGCGAGCTTTGAGCCACGCGCCTTCCGGATTCGGGACGCGCAGTGGCATACGTCGGTCATGACGCTGGTGCGGCGCGTGAAGGGACCCGTGACGCTTTCGCCCGTATTCATCCCCGGGGCGGCGTCGTGGCTCTTTCACCTCGTGGGGAAGATTCATCCGCGGATTCGGACGTTGCTCCTCCCGCGGGAGATGCTTCGCCTGAAGAACCACACGCTGACGCTCCGGGTGGGTTCGCCTATCGCCTCGGAGGAGCTCTTCGAGCGTTTTGGGAGCGACCGCGATGCGTTGCGGTATCTGCGCTTCCGCACGTTCCTCTTGGCGGGGCGTGAGCGGATCTCGGCGTTCGATGCGCGGATGAGGCAATTGACGCTGGACACCGCCAAGCGCGAGGATCTGCCGATCATTGCGCCGGTGCCTGCCGAGGCGATCGAGGAAGAGCTTCACGCGCTTGAGCCGGATGCACTCCTCTTCGCAACGGAGACCTTCGACCTCTATGCCGCGCCGGGGCAGGAGATCCCCTTGACGCTCCGAGAGATTGGGCGACTGCGCGAGATGACCTTCCGGGCGGCGGGCGAGGGAACGGGCGAGGATCTGGATACGGATGACTTCGATGCGGCGTACTCCCAAATCGTGCTCTGGCACCGGGAGAGGCGGGAGGTGATCGGGTGTTACCGGCTGGCTCTCTCCGACGTGATTGCCGAGACCGAGGGGATCGGCGCGCTTTACACGCGCTCGCTCTTCCGCTTCGATGAACGGTTCCTCGGGCACTTGCCGGGGCGGGCGGTGGAGCTGGGGAGGTCGTTCGTTCGCCCGGATTTCCAGCGCACCTTTGCCCCGCTGCTCCTGTTGTGGCGAGGCGTGCTGACGTTCCTGGCGCGTCATCCGCGCTATACGGTGCTCTTCGGGGCGGTGAGCATCTCGGGAGATTACCTGCCCGCAGCGCGTGATCTTATTATTGATTACCTCATGCGCACGCACGCCGCGCCGGAACTGGCTCGGTGGGTCTCGGCGCGTCTGCCCCCCAAGCGGATGCGGTTCGTGGAGTGGAGGCACCCGGACTACGCCGACTTCCTGCGCACGGAGGCGGACGTTACGACCGCGCTTGCGGAGATCGAGGAGGGGCACCGCGAGATGCCTGTCCTGATTCGGCAATACCTCAAGCTCGGCGGGAAGATCGTGGCGTTTAATGTCGACCCGGAGTTCGGCGCGGTGGTCGATGGGCTTATTGTGGTAGACTTGCTTAACGCGCCCCCACGCGACATCGCCCGCTACATGGGCAAGGCGTTATACGAAAGCTACCGGAAGGAATCGAAGGAGACGTGGTCATGAGGATCCTTATCACAGGAGGGAAAGGCATGCTGGGGCGGACGCTCGTTCGCCACTGGCAGGGGAAGCACACGCTCGCCATCGCGGACTTGCCGGAGGTTGACCTCACGCGCCCGGAGAGCGTGGAGGAGGCGTTCGAGGCGTTTAGCCCAGAGTGCGTGGTGCACTGCGCTGCCATGACGCAGGTTGACGCTTGCGAAACCGAGCAGGCAAAGGCGTTCCTGATTAACGCCGAAGCGACGGGTAACGTGGCTCGCGCTTGTGCCAAACATCACGCCCGCCTCATTGCTATCTCAACGGACTACGTCTTCTCCGGGGATGAGCCGGGGGAATACACGGAGGCGGATACGCCCTCGCCCAGGACCGTCTATGGAGCCAGCAAGCTCGCGGGCGAGGAGGCAATCCGCGCCACCTGCCCGGACGCCGTGATTGCGCGCATCGCCTGGCTCTACGGGAGCGGAGGCCCCAGCTTCGTCCACACCATGGTGAAGCTGGCGCAAGCCGATCCCAAGCGCGAGCTTAAAGTGGTAAACGACCAAGTCGGCAACCCCACCTCTGCCGACGCCGTGGCGGATGCGCTTGAGGCGTTCCTGGCGCGTCCGGAACTGCGCGGGACGTTCCACCTCACCTGCGAAGGCGTTGCCTCGTGGTTCGACTTCGCCCAGGCGGTCTTCGAGGGACTGGGCTATCGCGAGGTGAAGCTCCGGGCGTGTACAACGGAGGAGTTCCCGCGTCCGGCGCCCCGCCCGCACAATTCCGCGCTCTCCAAGCAGAAGCTCGCCACCGTGGGGTTGCCCCCCATGCCTCCGTGGCGCGACGCATTATGCGCCTTCCTCCGGCAGGAGTGGGGGCGGTAACCTCCGCGGAAGGTGCCGACGGCGGATTTCGGGTATAATAGATTCGTTGTCCCGAGGGAAGGAGCCCCGAGTTATGTCAACCGATGCCAGCGTCAACATCATCTGCCTGAAGTGGGGAACGCGTTACCCCGCTCGCTACACGAATATCCTCTACGCCTCCGTGAAGCGACACCTGCACCGTCCCTTCCGCTTTGTCTGCTTCACCGATGACGCCTCGGAGCTGGATCCCGGGATAGACCCTCAGCCCATCCCCGAATGCCCGGATGAGCGTGTCCTTGCCTACGGCAGGTGGCCCAACATCTTTGTCAAGCTCTGCCTCTTCCGCGACGGACTTGCCGGACTCCGCGGGCCGACCCTCTTCTTCGATGTCGACGTGGTCATCCAGCAGGATATCGACCCCTTCTTCGATTACGCGCCCGGGAAGAACTGCATGATTCACAACTGGATCGAGCGTCGCAAGCAGATCCTGCGCAGACGCCCCGCGATTGGCAACTCCTCCTGCTTCCGCTTCGAGGCGGGGCAGAGTGGCTACATCTACGAGACCTTCCTCCGGGAGATGGATGCCGCCCTCGACCGCTCGCAGTACCCCACCGAGCAAGCCTTTATGACGCACGCCATGGGCGAGGTGCACTGGTGGCCCGACGCGTGGATTAAGAGCTTTAAGCGCACGTGCGTGCCCTTCTTCCCCTTCAACCTCTTCCTTGCGCCTCGCAAGCCGAACACCCGCGTCCTTGTCTTCCACGGCAACCCCGATCCGGACGTCGCGCTCGCGGGCTTCAAAGCCAAGCGCATCCACAACTCAACCAAGCCCTGCCCGTGGATCCTCGACGATTGGCACCTCTAAAACGCTTTACACTAAGGAATTGCACGCTATGAGCACATCGTACACCTTCGACGGCAAGATCAAAGTGGTGATGGACACCGTCACTTTCGCCAGCGGTTTCTGCAAGCGCGAGTTCGTGGTTACGGATGAGGACGACCGCTACCCGCAGGACATCAAGTTCTCCATGGTCAAGAACAACTGCGCCCTCCTCGATTCCATGAAGCCGGGAGACAGCGTGCGCGTAACCTTCTCCCTGCGCGGTAACCTCTACAAGGACCGCTACTACACTGACTTGCAGGCGTTTAAGATTGAGAAGCTTGAGCCGGACGGCTCCACCAGCGAGCCGATCCCGCAGCCGGCGGACGACTTCCCGGTCGACACGATTTCCGACGATGATATGCCCTTCTGACGCGCCGGAATCGCGCCTCACCTTGGGGCAACTCCTCGAAACCGGCTCCGCCTACCTCCTCCGCCACGGCGTCCCCCCCGAAGAGGTTCAAACGCAATCCGAAATTCTCCTCTCCGAGGGGCTGAACCTCCCTCGCGGGAGCCTGCTCCTGCGCCTCGGGGATTGCCCCAGCCCCGAACAGGTGCAGACCTTGCGCCACCTCTTCCTGCGCGTGGCGCGTGGCGAGCCTATCCAATACGTCCTCGGGCACTGGCAATTCCACAATATCGAGCTTAAGACTGACCCCCGTGCGCTGATCCCCCGCCCCGAAACGGAGCAACTCGTCGAGCGCGTCCTGCACGACCCCATCTGGAAACGCGCCACGCGCATCGCCGACATCGGCACCGGCACCGGCGCGATCGCCCTCGCCCTCGCTGCTGCCGCCCGCGCTTCCGGCGACGAGGCGAAGCACTTCTCCGCCGTCGATCTCTCGCCCGACGCCCTCTCCCTTGCCCGGGAGAACGCTCACGCGCTCGGACTCGAAGGGCGCGTCGACTGCATCCTTGGCGACGGCGCGAAGGCTCTCGGCGAGCGGAGTTGCGACATCGTGGTCTCCAACCCGCCCTACATCGCCTCCGCCGACGTCGACGCCCTCCCGAGTCTTATCCTCGACCACGAACCGCGCCTTGCGCTCGACGGCGGGGTGGACGGGCTTTCCCTCCTGCGTCAGCTGGTGCTCGACGCTACCCTCGTCCTCAAACCCCACGGGAAGCTCTTCCTGGAAATTGGCGACGAGCAGGGCTTCGCCCTTCGCCGTCTCCTCGAATGCGCCGGGTACACGCAGATCGCCATCTCCAAGGATTACGCCGGGCGCGACCGCTATGCGGAGGGTGCCCTGCCGTGAAGGCTCCCCTCGCCGTTTCCCCCTTCCGTCCCCTCGGTGGCAGAGAGAAGCTCCCGCGGCCTCTCCCGCCCGAGCCAATGAATCGCGCCCTGCGCCACTTCATCGCCGAACGCCTGCCCCGCCTGCGCGAGGAGCCAATCCCGCCCCAACGCCACGCCGGCGTTACGCTCCTCATGTACTGCTTCCCCACGCCCGATACGCCCCCGGAGACGCTCGACGCCTTTGAGTTCGCCCTCCGGCAAACGTGGTCGGTCTTGGGTTACTTGCCCACCGTCGTCGTGGCGCACCGCGCTTCGGAGCTTCCTGCATCCCTCCGCGCCCTCCCGCAGATAACGATTCAGGAGGAGCCTGCCCTCATCCCCGGCAACGTCTCAGCCATGAGCACCGATTGCCTCCTGCGTCTCCACGCGCGCTTCGAGACGAGCCGCGTTCTCATCGTGCAGAGCGATGGCTTCCCCTTGCGCGACGATCTGGATGCCTTCCTCTCCTTTGATTACTGTGGCGCGCCCAACGTCAATCCCGGTTGGCGCACGACTCTTTCCGACGCCCTCTCCTTGACCACCCTTAATGGTGGCTTCTCGCTCCGCTCGAAGCGTCTATGCAAAGCCACCTCGCGCCTTTGGCGTATTCTCTCGCTCGTCCTCCCTACGCCCCCTGAAGACCGCGTCTACTCCAAGCTCCGCGTCTTCTTCCGCTTCCCCTCTGCCGACGTGGCGCGACGTTTCAGCGAGGACACGCTGGAGGGGCGTCTGCTCCCGGTTGAGCCGTGCACGCCGATGGGTTTTCACCGTGCGCAGACCTTCGCCGCCCTTCACGCGCCAATGCCGAAGCTGACGGTGGTGAGCGTAGTGCGCGACGGTGCGTGCTACAAGCGGTGCCTGCGCGAGAATCCCGTCCTTGCCGGCGCGGAGTTCGTGGCGTTGGATAACACGGTTGAGAACCGCCCCATCCCGGAGCGTTACAACGCCTTCCTCGATGCCCTCCCTGCCGACGCCGAGTGGATCCTCTTTGCGCACGAGGATTTCCAACCGCTCGCCGATCCGCGTCCACTCCTACGGCGTCGCAATCCGCTTTTCCCCTGCGGGCTAATCGGGACGCGGGTGGTCGCCGGCTTGGCGATCCTCCCCTTTGGAACGCTCACCGATTCCGATCGCGATGGGGCGCGGTTCCATCGGAACGCTCCGCCTTTGCCTTACGATCAGCTTCTCGGCGCGGTGGCGGAGAATAGTGATTGTTGCGCCTTCTTTATTCATGCCGACGCCCTTCGCTCGTGGAACCTGCGCTTCGACCCGCATTGCGCCTGGGATCTCTATATTGAGGACTTCTGTTTTAACTTTATCCGGCAGAGCGGACACAAGATTGCCCTTTTACCCCTCCCGGCGCACCACTTTTCGCGGGGGAATACGAACCGCGCCACCTTCATCGAAGCTTTGGACTACCTGAATACGAAATACGCCGATGACTTCTTCGCGGGTGGGTCGTGTGCCTTTTCGGTGGGACGAAAACCCTCCTTCCGCTTCCGAATCCAGCAAAGGTGCTTCCACTTTGTGCTAACGCTCTTATCCTGCGTGAGATATTTTAAGCGCACCCCCGCGGAAGCTTCGCCTACTTCTAAGTAAAAAGAAGCGGGGAGCGAAAAATCCCCCGCAACCGCGTTTGGGGTCTCTCCGCACCGCGTTTACCCCAAACGCGAACCGGAGACACCTCGATCGCGGTTCGGACACCCCCGATTTCCC
>CAVDHG010000068.1:0-10066 GCA_963608725.1 Agathobacter rectalis
GGGGAGAGGTTAGGTTGGGGGTGGGCGCGGAGGATGGCGGAGGCGGCGAGGCGTTTGAGGCGGTTCTGGAGAGGATCATACGGGAGGAAATCCTCCATCTCGTCCGCGTAGCCGCCAAGGCGCAGTCGCCACGAAATCGCATGCGCCTCCCGCCATGCCAGTCGCGCCGCACGCAGGTCGCCATTCAGCGCAAAGGCGTCGCCCAAGCGGTCGTACAGCCCAAGCCGTCGGAGCGTTAGCTCCTTGCCGGGGGCGAGCTCGCGGTCGAGGAGAGCAGCGGTTAGTAAGCTTTGGAGGGCGTCGACATTCTGCCCCACCAAGAGCTGGGCGCGTCCAAGGAGTTCGTAACCCTGCGCGTCCGCCAGCGGAAGACCGTCGAGCAATTCTAGGAGGCGTTCAGGCTTTTCGCCCAACGTCCAGAGATTCCAAATAACGCGCACCCGGTAATCAGGGAAGTGGATGGTTGCGAGCCAGTCGTAGCTCGCTTCGCGGGAGAGCTCGGTCTTGCCGAAGAGGAAGTCGTCGGCGCGTTCAAAGAGGTCGCAGGCGAGCTGTCGCTCTCCGACCTCATTGGCGAGATTCCCCCACGCGATAAGACGGCGAGCGACGGCGTAGCGGTCGCCCCCCAGCACCAGCGCGGGGAGGGCACCCTCGGCGGCGCGTTGGACGGCTCCGGCGGCAGCCTCGCAAGGAAAAGTCAGGGACGCGATTGCGAGGAGGCAGAGGCAGAGGAGCCGAAGGAAAGGTTTTAGATGTTCTCCCACGGGGTAATGTCAGCTAAGAGCGGGTGGCGGAGGTCTTTATCGGAGAGGATGGGCTCGCAGAGGAGGTCGGGCCAGGGGATGCCGAGGGCGGGGTCGTTGTAGCGGAGACCGCGCTCGGAGGGGGGGGAGTAGAAGTTGTCGCACTTATAGGCGAAGAGGGTGTCGTCCTCCAAGACGGCGAAGCCGTGGGCGAAACCGCGAGGGATGTAGAACTGCTTGGCGTTCTCAGCGGTGAGGAGCTCGGCGACGTATTTGCCGAAGGTGGGGGAGCCTTTGCGGATGTCGACGGCTACGTCCCAGACGGCGCCGCGGATGACGCGCACGAGCTTGGCTTGGGTGTCGGGCGCAGCTTGCCAGTGGAGCCCGCGGACGACGCCTCGCGAGGAGCAGGAGATGTTATCCTGCACGAAGGTGGCGGGGATGCCAGCCTCGCGGTAACGCTGGGCGTTGTAGGTTTCGCAAAAGAAGCCCCGAGCGTCCTTGAAGACGCGGGGGATGACGACTTTGACGTCGGGAATCGCGGTTGGGATAACTTCCATGGTGGGGGCTTGGCTAGACGTTTTCGCGTTCGGCGATGGTGCGGATGTATTCGCCGTAGGTGGATTTGGCGGTGGCTTCGGCGGCGCGGAGCATTTGGTCGCGGTCGATGAAGCCCATGCGCCAGGCGAGTTCCTCGATGCAGGCAATCTTGAGACCCTGACGCTCCTGGATGGTGCGGACGTAGCTGGAGGCGTCCTGGAGGGCGTCGTGGGTGCCGGTGTCGAGCCAGGCGAAGCCACGACCCAGGAGGCGGACGTTGAGTTTGCCCTGCGCGAGGTACGCCTTGTTAACGTCGGTGATTTCGTACTCGCCGCGGGGGGAGGGCTGGAGGTTCTCGGCAATGCGCACGACGTCGTTGTCGTAGAAGTAAAGCCCGGTAACGGCGTAGTGGCTCTTGGGGGCTTTCGGTTTCTCCTCGATGGAGATCGCCTTGCCCGCACTGTCGAAGGAGACCACGCCGAACCGCTCCGGGTCGCTCACGTAGTAGCCAAAGACGGTTGCCCCGGGCGTGGCGGACGCCTTCTGCAAGGTGTGCCCGAAGCCCTGACCGTAGAAAATGTTGTCGCCCAAGATGAGGCAGACGGGGTCAGAGCCGATAAACTCCTTGCCCAAGACGAACGCCTGCGCCAAGCCGTTGGGCTTCTCCTGCACCTTGTAGGAGAGGTGCAAGCCCACCGCCGAGCCGTCGCCGAGGAGGCGTTGGAAGAGGGGGGTGGCTTCGGGGGTGGAGATGATCAGGATCTCCCGGATGCCGGCAAGCATGAGCGTGGAGAGCGGGTAGTAGATCATCGGCTTGTCGTAAACGGGCAAGAGCTGTTTGCAGACAATCGTCGTGGCGGGGTGGAGGCGCGTACCGGCGCCGCCGGCAAGTATGATTCCCTTTCGGCTCATGGGCTAGGCTCCCGGTTGGGTGGGGGGTGTAAGGGGTCGGGGCTTCTCGGGTCTCTTACCGGCTTCGAAGCCCTCGGCGCAAAGCATGAGCAAGCCGTAGAGCATGAGGCAGGCAGGACTCCGGAAGACGAGATCCATGAAGCTGTGAAGCGTCATCATCGCGACGGCGAGCAAGGCGAAGAGATGGTAGGCATTCAGGCGGTTGAACCAGGCGCGGTCGGCTTGCTCATCGCTCACCACGCGCCCCGGACTCCGGAAGAGCCCCACCAGGAAGGGGACCAGCAGGAGCACCATCACCGCCACCATCAGCCCGAAGCCGATGCGCCCGTGCTCGGCGAGGAATTGGAGGGTATCGTTGTGGACGTTTGCCTGACCCACGCCGAGCCGACTCTGGAGCCACGCCTGCTCCTCGGGCGAATCGCGGTTGATGTATCGCTCGTTCAGCCAACGGAAGCTCCACGCCCCCGAGCCGAACCACGGGTAGTCCGCCGCCTGACGCAACGCCAAGATCCCCTGATACCCCGAGCGCACCAACATCGGATGCGCCAGCACTTCCGCCCAAGGCGTCTCGGCTATCTCCAGGCAAACCGCGTCCAACGCCGGAATCGGCGCGTACTGTGGCATCTGCACCGCCGCCTGCTTTTCCTCCATCGTCTGCGCCGAAGCGATCGCCTGCGAGCGCGCCTTGTTCGCCCCGGAGGCATACATCCGGAAGCCCAGCGTCCCCACCGAGAGGAGCAACCCAAGCCCAATCGCCACCGGCACGCCTACGCGCCAGCGCGGCGACCACGCCCCAAAGTACCGCACCGGCACCAGCACTGCCACCGCCAGAGCCACCGCCACCGTCAGGAGCACCCCCGCCCTCGAACCGGACAGCACCGCGCCCACCGCGCACAGCCCCCCCGAGACGCCGTACACCCACGCCGGCAACGGTGCCTTCTCCTTGTTCTCCGCCGACCACAGCGTCATGCCCGCGCACAACGCCATCACCGCCGTGAAGTAGCTCGCTGCGTGGTTCGGGTAACCGAAGGTGGCGAAGAAGAACGCCCGCACCTCGCGCCCCCAGTAGAGGAACGTCCCATCCACCGCGAACTGCACGATCCCCGCAATCGAGAGCACCGCGCTCATCACGCACACCCAGCTCATTAAGAGCCGCTTCGTCCGCTTCAAGAGCGCATGGCGCACCGCGATAAACGCCATCAAGGACGGCACAAACCAGTTTAAGACCCCGCGTGCCTCATCCGCCCGCAAGCTCCAAGGAAGCCACTTGACCGGTTGCGAACCCAAGAGCGGCAGGTAGCTCACCAACTCCGGCTTCGAGGGCCGTTGCGCCATGACCTGCTCCAACCCCTCCGGGCGGAGCCACGCAAACGCCGGGGAAACCACCTTCCACGCCCGCTCGACCGGGCTCCACTCCAAAAACGCACACGCGTTCAGCCATTGCACCACCAGGAACACCACCAACGCCAGCGAGACCCACGTCAAGGGATCGCGCACCACCCCGCGCCAGACCCGCTTGCGCGCATCGAAGAGCGATTCGCCCTTCCCCTGCTCCGGCAGCACCAACACCGCCTCCAGCATTAGGAGCGCCATCCACGGTGCCCACGGCGCAAGCCACGACGCCACAATTCCCCCGCCCAGCCAGACGTAAAGCGTAAACGTGAGGGCTACCAGAAAAAAGACCAGTCGTTGTACAGCTCCCATAACGCCATTATAACACAATCCCGCTTTGATATAATCCCCCCATGGACGACGCTCAAGCCCTCTTCATTCCCCGCGCCCGCCTCCTCGACCCCGCCACCGGGCGCGACACCTTTTCCCCCCTCTTTATCGACCCCTCTGGGCGCATCGCCCCGCCCCCCGCGCTCCCCCTCGACTCCTCCGTGCACCTCACCATCCTCGATCGCGACGACCTCATCGTCATGCCCGGAGCCTGCGACGTCCATGTCCACTTCCGCGATCCCGGCAACACCGCCGCCGAAGACCTCTCCTCCGGCTCCCGCTCCGCCGCTTTCGGGGGCTTCACCCGCGCCGTCGCCATGCCCAACACCTCCCCGGCAACCGATTCCCCCGACCTCGTCCGGCGCACCTCCGCCCCCAACCCGTATATCACGCTCTACGCCTCCGCCTGTTGCTCCGCCGAACGCGCCGGGCACGAGCCCGCCAACCTCGAAGCCCTCGCCCAAGCCGGTGCCTGTTGCTTTACCGACGATGGCAACATGGTTTCCTCCCCCGAGGTGATGCGCGAAGTCATGCTCCGCGCTAAGGCTCTCGGGCGCGTTGTCATGGATCACGCCGTTCGCCCCGACATCCAAGCCGGTGGCGTGGTGCGCGATTGCCCCACCGCCCGCACCCTCAACCTCCCCATCTTCCCCGCCGAAGCCGAAGTCCAAGCCGTCCGCGACGATATTGCTCGCTGTCGGGAGACCGGTTGCGCCCTGCACATCCAGCATCTCTCCTGTGGCGAAAGCGTCAACCTTATCCGCGCCGCCCAAGCCGAGGGGCTCCCCGTCTCCGCCGAAGCCACCCCGCACCACCTCGCCCTCGCCGCCGAAGACATCCCCGGAGACGACGCCAACTGGCGCATGAACCCCCCGCTCGGCACGCGGAGCGACGTCGCTGCCCTCCGTCAAGGCGTCCTCGATGGCACCCTCGCCCTCTTCGCCACCGATCACGCCCCGCACACCCTCGAATCGAAGTCCCACGGTTTCCGCAATGCGCCCTTTGGCATTATTGGCTTAGAGACCGCCCTCCCCATCACCTGGAGCGTCATGGTTGAGCAGTGCCTTATGCCTCCTCTCCAATGGGCGGCGCACTGGTCGCTCAATCCCTACAAGCTTCTCGGGCTCACCCCCCCTACCCTCGCCCTCGGCGAGAAGGCGGAGTTGACCTTCTTTTGCCCCTCTCGGAAGTGGAAGGTCTGCCCGGAAAACCTCGCCAGCCGTTCGCAGAACACCCCGTGGCTCGGGCACACCATCACCGGGCGCGCAGTCGGCACCTACCGCGAGGGTCGCTTTATCCAAACGCCCCCGCAAGTCCACCAATAATAAATGCTTAAGCTTGGGGATTTACCCACTTCGCCAGCTGTTCGCTGAGTGCGGTGCGCTTCTCGTCGGCTTTGACGCTTTCGCTTGCCACGTAGGCTTCTCCGCACGCCGAGCAGAACGCGCCCGCGTTGACCGGTGCCCCGCAGTTGGCGCAAGCCCGCTCTAACACTTCCCCGCACCACGCGCAGTGCTTCTCCCCTGCACCTGCCAGATGACCCCGTGGCGCGAAGACCACCCGCTCCCCAACCGCGTACGCCACGTTGCTCGGGCACTCCGGGTTCGGGCAAAACGTCCTTGTCCCCGCTTCCGCCACCGCCGAAGCCGAGTTGCCATTGACTTCTGCCGTCCCTGGGGGCAGGAGACCAAAGGTGCTGCAGAGCTTGCCAATGACTTGTGCGTTCAACGCCGTCATGCGCCCCCCCTCAAAGAGGGAGAGGGCAGACTGTTTACAGCCCACCTGACGCGCCAACGCACTTTGGCTCATGTGGCGGAGCAACCGCGCCGCCTTAATCTGACTTCCTAAGCTCTTCACTGCCCTATACCATACCGCATCCGCGCCGGAAGTTCAAGGAAAAGTTATGAACAGAGTTATGAACAGTTGTTTATAACTCCCTCAAGACGCCCCCGCTCCCCTCCCCCTTATCGACAGACTTATGAACACGTGTTCACAACTCTGTTCATAACTCCCCGACTTCCCCCCTTCCCCACCCACTTATGAACAGAGTTATAAACACCTGTTCATAACTCCCGCCCCTCCCACAACCCCAACGCGAACCGACTTCTCCCCAAACGCGAACCGGGCAGACCCCAATCTCGGTGCGGACAGACCCCAAACTCGGTTCAAACCCGACCCACCCCGCAACCGACTTCGCCCAGTCTCCGCACCGCGTTTACCTCAATCTCGGTGCGGACACTCCCCGATCCCGGTTCAAACCCGAATCCCCCCGCAACCGAGTTTTGGGCAAACGCGAACCGGGAAGGAGGCAAACGCGGTGCGGAGACACCTCGATCTCGGTTGCGGGGGGTGTCAGCGGTGGGGCTTTTTGTCTATCCGGAAGGAAGTAAAGAAAAACGTTCCCGGCGCGGGGAGGGGGGAGTCCGGGCGCGGGAAGGAAGAGTTAAAGGTTTAGGCGGGGATTAGACCGGGATGCGCAAGGGCATGACCACGTACACGAAGGGCACGTTCTCGCACTTGATCACCGCGGGAGCGTTGCTCTTGGTCAGCTCGAAGATGACTTCCTCGGTGTCGAGGGTGGTCAGGCATTCGAGGATGTACGTAGGGTTGTACTTCGCCACGAACTCCTCACCGGTGTACTTGATGGGGAGGACGTCGCTGGCTTCACCGGCGTCGTTGTTGTTCGCTTCGAGCGTCAGCTCGCCGGGCTTGAACTGCAAGCGCACGGCGTAGGTCTTCTCGTTGGACATGATCGCCACGCGCTTGATGGAGGTGATGACGTCTTCGCGATTGACGGTTACGCGCTTGGTGTCGGGCTTCTCGGCGGGGATCACCGCTTCGTACCGGGCATACGCGCCCTCGATGAGCTTGCTGTAGAACTTGAAGGTGCCACAGTCGAAGAGGATCTGACCGAACTGACCGACGATCTGCATGGCTCCCTCGCCGGTCAAGAGGCGCATGAGTTCGGCAACAGCCTTAGGCGGAAGGATGAACGCGCACTCCCCTTCGGGGGCAACGTCGACTTCCTGGCTAACAAGTGCCAGACGCTTGCCATCGGTCGCGACCATGGTGAGGGTGGAGTCCTTAAACTGCAGGAGCACGCCGGTTAAGGTGCGGCGCGTCTCATCCGTCCCGGCGGCATAGGCGGTCTTGCGAAGCATTTCGCGGAAGACGGCGCGGTCGATCGTAAAGCGTTTGACGTTTTCGCTCGGCTCGGTAATCACCGGGAACTCGCGGACGTCCAGCCCGATGAGTTTGTATTTGGCAGCGGCGGTGAGGACGTGCGCCACGTTGTCGTCGCCAATCGAGAAGGAGACTTCGCCCTCGGGGGCATTGCGCAGCACTTCGATCAGCTTGCGCACCGGGAGCGTTACGGCTCCAGGCTCATCCACCTTCACATCCGCCGAAAGCGTCGAGCGCACCGAGACGTCGAGATCCGTCGCCGTCAACGTCAGCGTGCCATCCTCCTGCGCGTCAACCATCGCATTCGAGATGATCTGCAACGCGGGCTTATTGGGCACCACACTCTGAACGCTGGAGAGCAACTCCAAAAAGCGACTGCGAATGACGGTAAACTTCATCGAAAGCTCCTTTAGATTGTTACGCCCATCATACCACATTCTCCGATTCCCTTTCATGCGCTCTCGGGTTGTCTACACTACTTCCTCTCTTCAAATGTTTATAAGACGAAGTTGTAGTAGATGTGTTCACCGTGTCGATAACTCCGCACTCGGCTTGAGGGGATAAGCGGTTATCGCGAAAAAAGGTGTAGACGCCTTGTCGACAACTCGTCCAATCTGTAGATGGGGTGTTGATAACCCCTTTTCCCCCCTCTTTCGGGCTGTCGATAAGTGCCCCTTTATCGACAGAAAGAAAAAGTTATGAACAGAGTTATGAACATTGGAGACTTATCGACAGCTGTTCATAACTTCCCACTTCTGCCTTCCAACTCCCTCTACCCCCGTAAAATAGGCTTTCACCCCTTTTCCGCGAGATAAGCTCCGCAGCGATAAGCACTTAGCACGTTTGCTTTCTGCGCCTTCTTTTCCCTAACTCATTCTCTTTTCGACCTTTTCCCGCCGGCTTTTCGGACGCTTTTTCGACGCCCCGCCGAAAAGTTATGAACAGAGTTATGAACATTTTTTGACGCCTCTGCCTAACTCTTCGTGTTCACAACCTCCCCTTTCGCGAACCGCTCACCCCGCCTTCGCGCCAAAAGCAAAAAACGCGCTTGAACCGAGTTGGGGTCAAACGCGAACCGGAGCGGAGGCAAACGCGGTGCGGAGACACCTCAATCGCGGTTCAAGTCCGCCCTCCCCCGCAACCGATTTCAAGGCAAACGTGAACCGAGTTCAAGGCAAACGCGAACCGGGCGCACCTCGATCGCGGTGCGGGGAGAGGTGAAACGCGGTTCGGAAACGTTAGCTGAGGGTGTCGACGCTGGTGCCCAGCTCGGTCAAGATGGCGCGGATGGCGTTGACGGTGGTGGCGTCGCCCGCCTTGAACTGGTCTTGGATGAGCAGGCAGGCGTGGCTGATCGTGGAGTGCTTGCGCCCAAAGTAGCGCCCGATGTCTATGAGCGCCGTCTCGGTCAGCTTCCGGCAGAGGAACATGGCGATCTGGCGCGGGATAGTGGCGTCGCGCTCACGCGAATCGCTAAAGATCTTCTCCTTGGACACGCCGAAGAACTTGCACACTTCGCGCAGGACGTCGTCGTTCGTGAGCTTCACCACCGTCTGCTCCTGGAGGATGTACTTGCGCAGGATGGATTCCTTGAGAGCCGTAACCGTGATGTTCTGCTCGGAATTGGGCGGGAGGATCTGCGCGTAGTTGATGGTGGTGGAGAGTGCGCCTTCGAGGGCGCGCACGCTGCTCTTCACGTTCATGGCGATGAATTCGATCACTTCCCGGCTGAGCTTGACTTCCGGATGCGCCTGGAGCTTCATCATGATGATGTTGAAGCGCGTTTCGTAGGCGGGGACGTCGATATCCGCGTTGATGCCGTTCTCAAAACGGCTCACGAGCCGCTCCATGAGGTTGGGGATGTCCCGCGGGGCTTGGTCGCTGGTCATGACGATCTGGCGCCCGTGGTCGCGCAGTTCGTTAAAGATATTGAAGAACTCGTTCTGCAAGCCTTCGCTCTTCATGCCCTGAATATCGTCCACGAGGAGGATGTCGGGCGTCCGAAACTTTTTGCGGAACGCCTCCTTCGCTTGCTCGAGGTTCTCGCGTTGGCTCCACTGGTGCATGTACTCATTCATGAGGTTCTCAGTGGTGGTGTAGAGGACGTTGAGGTTGGGGTTTTCCTGCAGGGCGAGGTTGCCGATAGCGTGCAGCAGGTGGGTCTTGCCAACCCCCGTGGGCCCATACATGAATAACGGGTTGGTGCTCTCCTTGCCCGGATTCGTGGCAACCGCCTTCGCCATCGCCACCGCGAACTGGTTACTCGGTCCCTGCACAAACTGGTCGAAGGTGAGCGACTGAATCAGCGTGCCCTTGAAGCGGGAGCTGGTATCCCCCTGCCACGCACTGCTCACCCGCTCTTGGCGCACCGGCACTACCGGCTCCTCCGGCGCAGATGCCACAAAGACGGCTTGCACGTCTTCCGGCGCACCGGCTTGCACCAGGGCTTCGTGGATAAACTCCCGGAAGAGCTTCTGCACGTCAACGACTTTATCTGCCTTGTCCGCTGGGAAGCTGACCTTGAGCGTGTGCGTGCTCTCGGCGTAATCCAAACCCCGGCTCCCGCCGAAGTTACGCAACACCGTAATCTCCGAGAGCATATCTACGAGGAAGTTATAGGCTTTTGACCAAAGCTCTTCTGCGTTCATGTGAGGACTCAATGGGTAAAGTGTGAATCGAAAAGTGAAGATCAGATGCTCCCCATTATGGCAACTCAGGGGGCAAAAGTCTAGCATGGAGTATAGACAAGTTATGAACAGAGTTATGAACACGTGTTCATAACGCCCTTCTCCTTACCAAAACTCGACTTATTCGCATTTCCTCCCCGGTTATGAACATTGACTCGCCTCCCTCCCCCACCCCCCACTCCCGAACCTCCCAAAAACCCCTCCCCAACCGCCTTCCCCCTCCCCCCGCCCCGCGTCTCCCCCAATCCCGGTGCGGAGACTCCTCCTTCCCGGTTCGAC
>CAVDHG010000069.1:0-10052 GCA_963608725.1 Agathobacter rectalis
GTCTCTCCGCACCGCGTTTGACCCAAACGCGAACCGGACTCGCCTCGATCGCGGTGCGGAGACCCCTCTTTTTAGGTTCAAATTCCCCCCGCTTCTGCCCCCGGTTTTGGGTATTTTCGATACATCCCCGGAAAGAGCAAGAGCTTATCCCGAAAAAGGCGTGAATCCACAAACGAAAACTCAAGCACTTATGCAAAACCGCCGGGGAGCGTCCCGGAAAACCGCCCGCAACCGAGTTTGGGGTCTCTCCGCACCGAGATTGGGTCGATCGCGGTGCGGAGACTCCTCAATCTCGGTTGCGGGGGGTGGGGGTTGACAGGAGGATATTGGGAAGGGTAAGATATAGGTAGCTTCGCGGGGCGTTTCGTGTGAAGGGCTCTTTCTGCCAAGCTCAAGTCGGCTCGGATTTCCCTTTGGGTTCAAGTCGGCGGTTATCACTCACACTCAAAGGGGTTTTGGAGAGAAACATGAAGTCGTGTGCAGTCTTAGCCGTAGTTGCGCTCGCCACCTTGACCGGTTGCGTCAGCTACTACACCGAAACCGAAACGCAGGCATTGGTCAACCCGGCAGCCGGTGTGAACCCCGTGTATCGCACGGAATGGGATATTAAGACCAACAAGGTCTCGGCGGACGGCTCCGCTCGGATCCTCTTCTGGATCTTCACCTCGGGTGAGCCGAAGTATGCCGACATCCCCTGCCACTCGGGCTTCTTCCCCACGGATCGCGCCGTCTACAAGGCAAAAGCCGCCGCGACCTATACTGCTTGCACGAACAGCAAGTCGGACGCGCTCTTGGGCGCGATTTACAACTACAAGATCACCAACTACTTCTTCACCTCCACGGTGGAGTGCTCGGTGCGTGGCTTCCCGGCAACCGTCTCGGGAATCAAGCTCATCGAGGATAAGCCCATCCTGATCGACAAGGATTCGCAGATTGTCCGGGTCAAGCAGGATGAAACGGTGATCGATTACACCGGCAAGACGCGCATCAGTGGCGGGGCTGTTCCGGGTGCCAAACGGCACGTCTGGGATTGGTTCATGCCTTGGCGCTGGTAAGAGGCTTCGAGGCTCTTACGTCTAAAGGTCTGCCACGCTCCTCCCTGGGGCGTGGCAGTTTTTTAGGCACGCGAGCAACGATTTACGAGAACCGCGGTTGCGGGGAGAGGGGACAAAAAAACCTCCGGGGCGAAAAGTCGCGCCCGGAGGGTAAGGGGTTAAAGGTTGAGCTGTTAAGCTCTCGGAGGGATTAGAGCTTGGGAGCGCAGGCTTCGCCGTCGGTCAGGCGGTGGTAGCACTCGGCATAGATCGCCTGCGTCTTGGCAATCACGTCGTCAGGCAGATCCGGCGCGGGCGGTTGATGGTTGAAGTGAATAGCGTCCAACCAGTCGCGCACGAATTGCTTATCCATGCTCGGGGGGTTGGAGCCCACGGCGTAGGTATCCTTCGCCCAGAAGCGCGAGGAGTCCGGAGTCAGAGCCTCGTCGGCAAGAACGATGTTGCCATCATTGTCGAGACCGAACTCGAACTTTGTATCCGCCAGGATGATCCCGCGGGCTTCGGCGTGTTGGGCAGCTGCCTTATACAAGCGGATGGAGAGCGCGCTCAGCTTCTCGGCAAGCTCTTTACCGATGTCCTGCGCCATGGCGTCAACCGTAACGGCGGTGTCGTGTCCACCGATGGCGGCTTTCGTGGTGGGGGTGAAGAGCACGTCGTCGAGCTTGGAGGCGTTTTGGTAGCCGGCGCGGAGGGGTTGCCCGTTGACCGTGCCGTGCTTGCTGTACTCCGCCCAACCGCTTCCGGTGAGGTAGCCGCGGACGATGCACTCGTAGGGGACAATCTTGAGCTTGCGCACGAGCATGGAGCGATCCTGCAGGACTGCCACGCGATCGAAGAGCTCGGGGTAGTCTTTAATGTCGGCGGAAATCATGTGGTTGGGGCAGATGTCGGCGAGCTTGCGGAACCAGAAGGTGGAGATGCTGTTGAGCACCTTGCCCTTGCCGGGAACGCCGTCGTTCATGATGACGTCGAAGGCGCTTAGGCGGTCGGTAACCACGATGAGCATCTTGTCGCCCAGGTCATAGATGTCGCGCACCTTGCCCTGGATCTTGGTCTGACCGGGGATTTCGACCTCCATGAGTGCGCCACGTTTGTCCAACTTCATATCTGCCTCCTCGTTTGGTTTCAGCGAGTGCGCGTATTATGACGCACTGCCGGGGATATTGCAAGCCTTCGCATGAGCGATGAGGGCTTCTGCGATCGGGCGGACGCCGGCATGGTGCCAGGCGTCTAGGACGACCCACTCGCCTTTGAACTGCGCCTTATAGATGCCACGCTTTGCCCACTGCGAGCCGTCGACTGCCGTCAGGTCTTCCAAGGCGTAGGCGCGGGTTGAACCAGCGAAGGCGCGGCGCAGGGTTTTGCCGTCCCAAGAAAAGTGCGTGAGCATGCGCACGGCGAGGATGCCCAAGAGCACGAGGGCTGCCAGCAAGCCAATCCCCGCGCTGATAAACTGCGTGCGGATTTCGTCTGCGCTGTGGAGTGGCGCGGAGAATAGCTCCTGCGCAGCGGAGGCGTCCCCGGCACGCGGGTCGTTGGCGCGTATCCACGATTGGAAGCCGTCGGCATATTTAGAAGGGGTGTCGAGTCCCGCCTCGCGGAAAGCCTCGAAGAGGGGCGGAGTGCCCGTCTTGGCGTCGTTCATCCACTCGACAGCCGTCAGCCCGCGCTCGGCGAGTGCTTGCGCCACGGGAGCCACCTGGGCGTTCTGGGCAGGGTAACCGCAGAGCCCATCATATAAGAACCATCCGGCGAAGGCGATGAAGAGCAGTGCCACGCCTAGAAAGCGCAGGGCGTATTCCCGATTGATTGTGGTGGTTGCGTTATCCATGGCGAAAAAGTATAGCACATAAGCCCTCCATTTAGTCTTGCCAAACAGGCGAGGGGCTGTGCTAGACTATTCACTAATCGAACGGAGCACTCCGCTCCGAGCGAACCCGCCCCACCAGGGCAAACAAGGAGAGACATCATGGCTTACAAAATCACCGAAAAGTGCGTTGCTTGCGGGACGTGCGCCGGAGAGTGCCCCGTCGAGGCAATTTCCGCTGGCGACCCCACCTACACGATCGACCCGGACAAGTGCGTCAGCTGCGGCACCTGTGCAGGCGTCTGCCCGATGGAAGCCATCGTCTCGGAGTAATTCCGAGGCAAGGAATGCAGTAGAGGTTTGGAACCCCGCCGTATTGGGGACTCCAAACCTCTCTTCTTTTCCCCTCCCCTAACGCAGATGGACGCGCAGACCGTTTTCTATCTCACCGACGCCGCTGACGCGACGCCCGACGTGTTGCAAGAGATGGAGTACGGTCTTTCGGACGCCTTTCAGGCGTTCTGTCGCGAGCACTTTACCTTCGAAGATCCGCTGGACTACCCCGAGCTTCGGCTTGTCGTGGTGCGCACGCCCGAGGAGCTGGACACCGCGATCTTCCACACCCTCGACGAACGCCACTCCCTTTCCGAGGACGGAAGCCACTGCTGTCTCTTCCTCCTTGACGACGAGTTGCAGGGTCGTCCGCTCTTTGAGTACCGCCTGGACGGACTCTCGCTCCCCACGTGGTTCCTCACGTATTTCCCTGCCATCCCCAAGATTCTCGTTACGCGCCCTGGGCACGCCAAGCTCCACCTGCCCACGCGCCGGTGGTCGCAAAAGCCCTTCTCGGTCATCGCGAACCCCGCCAAGCACCGCGAGCGCATCGATCACCTCTTCGCCTCCCTCTGGCTTCCCCGCTTCTGGGACGCCCTGCGTCAATACGTCCGCCGACGCGCCGGAACAAGTTGGCACACGCCCGGGCACAACAACGGCAACGCCTTCGGACGCTCGCCCTTCCTGCACGGCTTCCACGACGCCTTCTCCTCCATGATCTTCCGCACCGACCTCTCGGTCTCGGTGGAGTCTCTCGGCGATCTCTCCGACCCCGAGGGGCACACCCCGCTCTCCGAGGCGCAGCGGCTCACTTCGGAAATCTTCGGCACCGCGCAAAGCTGTTTCGTAACCAACGGCACCAGCACCTCCAACAAGGCGATGCTCATGACGTTGCTCCGCCCCGGCGAAGTGGTCTTGCTAGACCGCAATTGCCACAAGTCGGTGCACCACGCGGTGGTGATGTCCGGAGCCGTCCCCCGCTACCTCCCCGCGCACTACAACGCGAAGCTCGGCGTCTGGGGGCCCATCGCGCTGGGCGAACTGCGCGAGGAGTTGGAGCGCGCCAAGACTCTGCCGGAGGCGCGTCGCCCGAAGATGCTCGTCATCACCACGTGCACCTACGAGGGAATCGTCTACCCCGTCTGGGAGATCGGCAAGCTGTGCGAGGAAGCCGGGCTTCTCTTCTACGCCGACGAGGCGTGGGCGCCCTACTTCGCCTTTCACCCGTACTACACGCGCACGCTGCCGGACGGACGCCAGGTGCGCTACAACGCCGTGAGCGAAGTCGGCGGAGCGCACTTCTCGGTGCAGTCCACGCACAAGGCTCTGGCGGCGTTCTCGCAAGCTTCGATGATCCACGTCTCCAACCGCTTTAAGGCGTTGCTGGAGTCGGACTCCGGTGGTAAGCCCTTCCGGTGGTTGCGCAAACGCTTCCACCTGCATGGGCACGGCTCCTACGAGAAGTTCTCGCACGACCTGCACGAGGTCTTGCGCTACTGGCACTCCACCTCCCCACACTACCCCACCCTCGCCACGCTTGACATGGCGGGCATCCAAATGCGTCTTGAGGGACTCCATATCCTCGAGCAACGCCTCCACTGGGTGGCGGATTTCCAACGGCGCGTTTCGGCTCTCGTGAAGCGTCCCATCCACGAGTGCTTTGCCGGGTTGCGGGCAATCGTCGGCGACGACCCCTCCTGGAAGGAACAGGGATACTTCCACGACCCGCTGAAGATGACGCTCGTCTTCCGCAACGCCCAAGCGTGCGACGCCTTTAAGCGTCTCCTGCACAGTGCGCACATCCAGTGGGAGAAGGCGACGCCTGTAACAATCCTCTTTCTCGTTACCGCCGGCACGGTGCACGAACACTTCGAATATCTCTTCCGGTGTATTCGCCAGATGCAGGACGCCATTGGTCTGCCCGACGACGTCTCCGAGGAAGCGCAGACGCTGGGGCAGGCAATTGCCGGTCAGCCCGTTGTGCTCCCCCGCGATGCCGCGCTCTGCGATGGCGAACTCCTCCCGCTGGAAGAGTGCGAGGGGCGGATCTGCTCGCAACTCCTCGTCCCCTACCCGCCCGGTATCCCCGTCTTTATCCCCGGACTCGTTATTACGCGCCCGATGATTGACCTGATTCTCGACGTCATCCGGCGCGAAGGGAAGGACGCCGTGCACGGACTCTTTGTCCGCGGGAAACGCCCCTTCGTCGAAGTTCTGAACCGCGACGAAGAACACCGCGTTACCACCGTCTAACCCTCCCTCCCGCCACCCCTACCCAGCGCCACCCCCCTCCCACCCCCCGCAACCGAGTTCGGGGCGCGTCTGCGTCAAGTTTGGAGGAGACGCGGGGAAGGTGGTTATGGGGGGTGGGGAGGTGGGGGGTAGAAACAAAAAAGCCCTGGCGGAGTCGGTTTATGGACTCCGTCAGGGTAGAGGGAGGGATGGGGGAAGAAGGTAGTGTTGGGCACGAACCTACGCGCCCTACCTTCTTCACCATTTAGAAGGGAGCGAGGGGAAAAGGTTGGGAGGGGGGATGCCACCTCCAAAACAGGAGAGAGCGGGTGAAGAGGAGGAAGGGGCGAGAAGAGCGAGTTGGGGAATTAGGAGAGGAGGGTGGCGAGGGCTTCGGCGGCGCGGGTGGTTGCGCCGGGGGTGCCGAGCTTCTCGCGTACTTCCCGGTAAGCCGACTTAAGGGCGCGACGTTCGGCAGTGTCGCGCAAGAAGGTTAAGAGCCATGAAGCGGTCTCGTAAACGGAGAAATTGCGTTGGAGTAGCTCGGGCATGACGAGTCGCCCGGCTATAATGTTCACCAAGCCCGCAAAGCGCAGACGCGCCCGAGCCGTTACGATGCGGGCGATGCACTCCGTCGGCAAGCTTACGCGGTAGGCGAGGACAGCCGGGCAATCCATCAGGCAGGCTTCGAGAGTCGCCGTCCCGCTAGCAATCAAGGCGGCGTCGGCTTGCGCCAAGACGTGCCGGGCGTTGCCATCCACCACCGTGAGATGGCGCGGACAAGGCTCTCTCGCGCAAATCCGCTCCACCTCGCGGCGCATTCCCGGAGTCGGAGTCGGGATAATAAAGGAGCAGTCGCCATGCTTAATCGTCTCCACGCGCACCGCCGAGCGCAGGAAGGTCGGCAGAATGGAGCGTATCTCCCCGGCGCGACTCCCGGGCAGGAGGGCAATCTTGTAACGCCCATACCACGGCAACGCGAGTGGTAACTCCTCACGCGTCGCCTGCGCTTGCTCCACGAGCGGATGCCCCACGTAGACCGCGCGCAGCCCGCTGGAGGCGTACAGCTCCGGCTCGAAGGGGAAGATGCACAGCAGGAGGTCGTAGGCTCGCGCCATGCGAGCGATGCGCCCGCTCCGCCAGACCCACACCTTCGGGGAGATGTAGTGGGCGGTGCGAATCCCGAGAGCCTTGACGCGTTCGGCGAGCGCGATATTAAAGGAGTAGTAGTCGAGGGTGATGAGGAGGTCGGGTTGCCACGATTGCGCTAAGGCGACCATGTCGTCCAATACCCGGCGGAAGAAGCGCAGTTTCGAGAGGATGCTGAAGATGCCCATCGCGCCGAGGTCATCGGTATGATAGAGCAACTCTGCGCCAGCCGAGCGCATGGCGTCCCCGCCCATCCCGCGCACCTCAATGGCACGCCCGGGGAACTGCGCTTGCAGGGCGCGAATGAGCGCGCCGCCGTACATATCGCCCGAAACCTCGCCGGCAGCCATGAGAATCTTAATCGGGGGTGGGGTCATGATGCCTCCTTCTTCCGGGGAACCCGCGCCGGACGCTCCGCCTCCCGGCGGAAGATCGGGAGCGTTGCCGGGTCAATGCCGGAGGGAACTAGGATGAAGAATTCGAGCGGGACGCCTCCGGGCGCATCGAGCGTCCAACGCTTCGGCTCCTGCGCTTGCCACGAGGAGAAGACGGGGTTGCCCCACGCCCGGATCACGCACGAGACGCCGGCGGGGAAAACGAAGTCCACCTTCTTCTGCACGGTGCGCAGATAGAATCCCTGCGCCGAACCGCCTGACGCAGCGTGATAGTTCGACGCCACCTCCGCGGAGAGCGGAAGGGCGGAAGCGAAGAAGGCGCGTTCGGCAGGGTAGTAGCCCGAGCGCGACTCCGCGAAGTCCGGCACCCAAGGCAACGTGGCGGGCAAGGCATCGAAATAGGCGAACATCGTGCACGCCGTCTCCGCTTCCGGGAAGGGGGAAGCGAAGGCGCGCAGGGACTTTTCGAGGGGGCGTTGGTAACCCGCGCCCGTTAGGAGAGGGAGGATCGAAACCGCTGCGACATCCGCCGGTGGGGGCACCCCCGCGATTTCGGAGAGGGTGGGAATCCAGTGGTCGAAGCGCACCGGGCGCCGCTCGTGCCTCCCGGGCCAGATGCGGTTGTGCCATGAAAGCACCATCGGCAGGGCGTCCGACTGCGGCGCGAAGAAGACCAAAGCCCCCGTCTTGAGCAGGCGAGGCAACGTTTTACGCAGGGCGTCCGGCGACGCCTCCGCCCCCAGAAGCACGCACAGCGGAGCGAGACGGACGTCCTCCGCCTTGCGCGTCTCCTCCCGGAGCGCGAAGAGTTTGAGAATCCGCTCGCACGCGCCATCCCAGGGCACATCGCGCACCGGGACAATCTGATACTTCGCAGCTTGAAGCACGGGCAACGTCCCCAGCGAGCAGAACGCCTCCATGTCCAGTGTGGCGTGCTCCAAGGTGGTACCCACCGCCGAGACGCTCCGGATGATGGGTTCGTACTCCTTCGGTGGAGCCGTCAACTGCGGAGCGAGGAAGAGAATGTCAGGAGAGGCACCGCGTCCGCGCCCGAACATTTCCAGCAAGGCGGCGTCCGGCTTCGGGGCAGGCACTGCGGGAGCCTCTGCGCCACGGATCGCCCCGGCGCACACCACGCCAAGCAGGAGGACAATCAACGCGTATTGCCTTCGCCGAGACATCGTCCTCCTCCCGGCTACTTGAAGAGCCACACCCACAACGCCCAGTTCACGCCGAGCGCGTAGAGTTGCGCGATGAAGTCATCCGCCACAATCCCCCAGCCCTCGCGCCAATACTGCACCCAACGCGCCGGTGGCGGTTTCAGAACGTCCAGCACGCGGATAACGACGAAGGCGACTACGATGAACCACGGGTGCTCGAGGAGCGGGAGCCCAATCGTGGCGATGGGGTAGAGCATCCACTCATCGGCAGTGATGCGCCCGTCGTCCTTCTTCTTAAGGGTGCGCTCGGAGAGTGTGCAGATAGGGACGGCAAGCAAGGTCAACGCCACGCACGCGATAATCTGCGCCCAGAGCGGAAGATACGCGGTAAGGACGCAGGCGAGAGCTACGCCCGGCAGGGAGCCAAACGTCCCCGGAGCACACGGAGAAACCAATCCCAATCCGAACCCCGTGCCCAGCCACACCGCCAGCCGTTGGGAAAAAGACGCGCCCAGGGTTGCTTCCGGGCGCTGACCTTCATAAGGATCCTTCCCCTTCCACCCCATCACTGCCCTTTGGTCATGCGATAGAAGGAGAGGAAGGAGCGGATAATGTCTTCCTGGGTGAGGTCGTCAATCGTGTAGGCTTGCTCAGACTGGCGCAGGGGCTCGTTGTGCGTGGTGGTGCGCCCATTCATCCGCACAACGCGGACATTCGCCCGGGGCAGGATACCATCGCTAACGTACTGCCGCTCCACGAGGTAGCAGATTTCCTCCACCTTGCCATCCTCGCGGTAGACCGTGAGAATCGTCGAAACCGGAGCCTCGCGCACCGAGACCTTCCGTCCCAAACGGCGCATCTCTTCGGCAACGGCACTCAACGCCGGAGTGGCAACCTCGCGCAGGAACTTGACGAACCGAGCATTCTCACGCTCCGCACGCGACGCCTGCGAGTCGCTCATGAAGATGTCTTCAAGTTCCTGCTTCCAGTCTTCCATACGCTACTGACCCTTCGCCGTTTTTGGGCTTAGTCCTCAGTGAACTGGAAGTTGATGCCGGGGAAGAAGGGAACCCGCGAGCCCTTGATCACGTTGATGAGACCGATCTGGTAGCCGTAGGTTGTGTCGGCAGCGTTAATCAAGCCGATCTGCAATCCGCGCATATCACTCGTGCTATTCACCAGCCCGACCTGCAACCCGCGCATCACGAGCGACTCGTTCCAGAAGGGCGCGATCTGCACGCCGGAAAGCTCTTGGGCGACGTTCCAACCCACGGCGATCTGCAACGTGCCGGCGACGTCGTTGACTCTATTGCGGATGAGCGCGATCTGGAGACCGTACGCATTCTGCGCTTCGCCACCGATGGAGAGGTCAAGACCGGTGAGATCGTGGCAATGCCCCCAGATACCCAGGCGCAACCCGATAATGTCAATCGTGCTATCGCCACCGAACGCCAGCATCACCGGAGAGATCGTCCGCGTCTCTTCGCGTTGCAGTTCGGCAGTGGTTGTTGCCTCCTGTTGCTCTTGAGCGAAGAGCACGGGGAGAACGAAGAAGCACGCCAAGAAAGCCAGTAAACACTTTTTCATATCATCCTCACTATGAGTTCGGCAAGAGCACGCTCTCGCATTTGCCTAAGATACTACTCCTTTCCTCCAAAAAGTGCAACCCTCCCCCACCCCCCGCAACCGAGATGGAGGTCTCTCCGCACCGCGATCGGGTCAAACGCGGTGCGGAGAGACCCAAAACTCGGTTGCGAGCGGTTTTCCGGAAGAACCTAGGGCGGTTTTGCATAAGTGCTTGAGTTTTCGATTGGCGATTCGCCCGTTTTTCGCGATAAGGGCTTAGGGGAAAAAGGGATGTATCGAAAATGGGGAAAATCGGGGGCGGAGAAGGGTGGATTTTGAACCTAAAAAGGGGGGT
>CAVDHG010000070.1:0-9993 GCA_963608725.1 Agathobacter rectalis
CTGTATCGTTGCGGCGAGGAGGAGGAGTAGGCAGAAGGTGCCCAGTGATGCTATGGGGGAAAGAAGCAGGGCGATCGAGAGGATTGCCGAGCAAGGAAGGACGTACCACAGCCAGTGGAAATCGTTCCGCGCCGTGGCGCAAGTAAAATACCCAGAGCAGGCGACATTGAGCGTCGTCGTCAGAGCCAAGCAACCGGCGTGCCAGACGTAGGGCAAATACCGTTCGAAGCCCGCGATGTGTCGGAAGACAAAGGGAAGCACCGCAACCAGCACGCCCGAAAAGAGACAACCGCCCAGGAGAACAACCGCAATCACGCTGTTGCGGATCTTGGCTATCCAGCCTCCCTTGACGGAGGCTTCCACGGCGTAAGGGAAGAGCACGACGGCGAGGGTCGAGCCACAGTAGGTTACAATTTCGGCGAAGCGCGAGATGACGTAGTAGCCCGCCGAGGCATCATCGGTCAGGCGCGAACGCACCACGAAGGCAAGAACCGTCCCCTGCACCGCCGCGACGCCCGCCACAATCGCCACGCGCACGGCGTACTGCCCCATCTCGCGACCCTGTCCTAACCATGCGCCGAAGGGCAGGCGCGCTCCACGGGCGCGAAGCAGGGGGCGCAGAGCCACCAAGCCGACCGCCAGCGTTACCAGAAGAGGAGCGGCTTGACCGAGGAAATAACCCGTCAGACCCGCCACCGGGAGCAGGAGGAGCATTGCCACGAGGCGCGAAGGCGCAGCGAGCAGGGACGCCACCGAGAGCACGCCGAACTTCTTCAACGCCTGCACCGCAGCCGAAACCATCGGGACGAAGGTTGCCAAGAGCGCGTAGCCCACCGCGAAGAAGGCAGCCGCCGTCTTCGGCACGCGCAAGAGGTCGCACAGCCAAGGCATCAACGCGCCCGCCACGCCCAGAGCCACGAGGAGCACGCCCCCCACCACGAGGAGCGTATCGCGCAACAGGGCACGCGCCCGGAGGTCATCGCCGGCAACCACGTAGAGGCAGAGGTAGCGCGTAAAAACGGTTACGAGCACACCCGCCGGAAACGCCAGCACCGTCCCAAACTGCAACATCGGGAGCACCGCCCCAAGGGTCTCGGCGGGTATGCCCTTGGGGACGACCCAGAGACCCGTTATCGCGTTGCACAGATCCGCCAGGCGCATGGCGACAAAGAGCACCAACGCCGAACGCCAAAAGCGCATCATGGGGGAGGAGGTCTTCACCGCGGAAGCAACGCCTCGACGATCTGCTCCAGGCGCATCCCGCGAGAACCCTTGAGGAGAACGGTATCTCCGGGAGCGAGCAAGGCGGGCAACGCCTCCGCCGCCTCCGCCGTCGTAGCGAACCACGTCATGCGCGAGGGTTCATAACCTGCCGAACGCGCCCCATCCAGGAGCGCACGCGAAGCCGAGCCGACCGCCACGAGGCGTTTCCACGGCGTGCGCCCCGCCTCCTCGCCCACCTGACGGTGGAGCGCGTCCGACTCTTCGCCCAGCTCCAACATATCGCCCAGCACGACCACCTTTCCCGATGGCACCTGCATCTGCGCAAAGGTCTTGAGCGCAGCGCACATGGAGAGGGGATTGGCGTTGTAGGCATCGTTAATCACGTGCACAGATCCGGCGTCCAGTCTCTCCCAACGCATCGGCGGAGCCTTGAAGTGTGCCAGCCCCGCGAGCGCTTGCTCCGGCGTTACGCCCGCCTCCCGCGCCGTGGCATACGCCAAAAGCGCGTTCGCCACGTTGTGCTCGCCTTGCAAACCGGTGCGCAACTCCACCGCGCTCTCGCCACGCCGGTGGACGCGCACGCCACCTTCAGGGAGGGGTTCGCCAAAGTAATCGGCTTCAGCGTTCTTTAAGGAAGCGTACACCACGCGGCACCGACACGCCGCTTCAAGCGTGGCGCGTTCGTGCACGGCGTCGAGCAAGACGGCGAATCCAGTCGGGGGTGTGGCGGAGAGGAGTTTGGCTTTCTCGGAAGCGATCGCCTGCTCCGAGCCGAAGAAGGCGATGTGCGCCGAGCCTATGCTGGAGATCACCGCGGCGTCGGGTTGGAGGGTGCTCGCGAGCGGATCCATGTCCTTCGGGTGGCTAATGCCCGCTTCGATCACCGCGTAGCGGGCGGTGGGGGGGATGGAAAGGATGGAGAGGGGCAAGCCGATTTCGTTGTTCTTGTTGCCGGGGGTCGCGACCGTCTCGCCCGCGCCCGAGAGCATGGAGGATGTTAGCTCCTTTAAGGTGGTCTTGCCCGCGCTTCCCGTTACGCCGAGGAAGAAGGTTTGCAAGGAGGCGCGGTAACCCTTCGCCAAGGCGAGCAGGGCTTTGGCTGGGCTCGCCACGCGCAGGAGAGGGAGCGAGGCAACGTCCGCGGGTGCTTCCCAAGAGGCGTCCACCATCGCCGCAACGGCTCCGGCGCGGAAGGCGGAGGCAACGAAGTCGTGCCCATCGAACCGCTCCCCGCGCAAGGCGACGTAGAGCGCACCGGGGCGGACGGCGCGACTATCCTGCGTGACGAAAGCGATCGGAGCGTTCGGCAGAACCGACCACGCGCCCCCCGACCACGTTGCAACCTTCTCGGCATCCATTGCGTCTGCTCCCTTGTTAGTGCCACTGCCCACGGCGGAAGGCTTCGATCATCGTTGCGGTGAGGGAGAGTGCGCCCGCTTTGTCCGGCGGGGGTGGCAACGCCTCGGGCGCGAGCCAGAGGGCGTCAGCCAATTCGCCATCGGCAAGCGTAACGCCGGGGTCGTTCGTCTCAGCGAAGAAGCCCGCCAGCAAAGATCCGCTCAGCCCCCAGGGTTGGGAGGCGTAGTAATGCAGAGAGCCGGAAAGCGTCAGCCCCGTCTCCTCCATCGCCTCGCGTCGGCACGTCTGCTCCAGCGTCTCGCCCACCTCGCAATAGCCCGCCACCAAGGCAGGCCCGCGGTAGGCGCGTCCCGCATAGTGCGTCACGAGGAGTTTGCCCGCGTGCACGATGCCGAGGATGACCGCCGGGGAAATGACGGGATAGAGTTCGCTTCCGCACGCCGGGCAGGTCAGGCGCGAACCGGAGAGGAGCGTCGCGCCCCCGCACCTCCCGCAGTAACGATGTTCCCGGAGCCAGCGGGCGAGGTGAAGCGCGGTAAACGCGCCGAAGCGCAAGGCGTCATCTTCCAACTGCCGGAGCTTCTGTGCGCTCCCCATCTCGGGGGCGACGCCTTCAGCGAGAAAGAGTGTCCGCTCGCCGAGGCGCACGAGAGGCGTTGGCGCGTGCATGCTTGGCTCCCAAGGGAGAAGCGCGGTCTGCCCCGAAGCGTCAAGGTAGAGAACGGCGTCGCCGGGCTTAGGGTCGCCTTCGGGAAAGCGCACGAGCTTCTCGGGGACATCCTGAATCACGCCTTCGCCTCCGGGAGCGCGAGTTTTGCGAGAGCCTCCCACTCGGGGAGCGTCAGCGTCTCGGCGCGACGGTGGGGGTCGATGCCCGCCTGTGCCGGGTCGAGACCGCCGTAGGGCGCGGGGGCTTTTCGGAGGACGACGCCGAGCTGTTTGCGCCTTTGGGTAAAGACTTGCTTGGAGAGAGAGCGCAGGAAACGTTTGCCGGCGGGGGAGAGCGTGGAGCGCGAGTGGCGCGTCATGAGGACGACGGTGCTGGTAACTTCCGGCGGAGGCCAGAAGCAGGTGGGCTTCACGGTGCGCACGAGGCGGACGTCGTAATCGAGTTGCGCCCAGACGGCAGCCGTGCCCCGCTGGGGCGTGGAGGGGGAGGCGATGAGGCGTTCGCCCACTTCCTGCTGGAGGAGCATCACGAGGCGCGGTGGCGCGAGCGGTTCGCCGAGGAGATCCATGAGGATGCGGGTGCCGACGGAATAGGGCAAGTTGGAAGCGAAGGCGTCGAAAGCGCGGGGGAGGATGTCCGCCCAGTTGGTCTTCAAGGCGTCACCGGGGATCAGCTCAAGCTGATTGGGGAATTCGCGCACGAGCGTCTCGCCCAGCCAGGATGCGAGCGCGGGATCTTTCTCAATTGCCGTTACGTGGTTGCCGCGCCGGAGGAGAGCCTCGGTCAGCACGCCCAAGCCGGGGCCGACCTCCAAGACGCGCCCGCCCGGAGCCACGCCGACCGTTTCGACGAGGGCGTCGAGGCTGTTGCGGTCGATGAGGAAGTTCTGACCGAGCGTCCGATTCGGATGAAAGCCCCGCCCGATGCACCAGGCTTTGACCTCAGCCGGAGACGTTCTGTTCATCGCGTTTGCCTGTTGCTTCCGGCGCGGTTAGAGGTTGACCGGCTCCACGTGGATGTAGGCTTCCTTCCGCAACCCCTCCAGCCACGCCTGATAACGCGCCTGACCATCCTGATTGCGCACGGCAGCTTCAACCTTGCGCCAGACGTCTTCAAGCTTCGGCGTGGAGCCCTTGCGCTCTGCCACCTTCTGCACGATGGAGCAGTAGCCCCCCGCTTCGAGGATACCCGAATGCTCCCCGGGTTTCAACGCTCCCAGTGCCGCGACCACCTGTGGCGCGAAGCACTCCCGCGGAGAGACGAAGCCCCAATCGCCACCCTCGGGAGCCTTGTTGTCCGCCGAGTAACGCTTCGCTACGTCTTGGAAAGCTTCGCCGGCTTGGAGTGCCTTGAGCGCCTCCTCCGCCACCGTGCGCCCCTTCTCCGGAGGGATCAGGATGGTTCGGACGTGCACTCCGCCCGATTCCGAGAAGTCCGAAGCGTGCGCCTTAAAGTATTCCCGCACGCGCTTGGGCGAAATCGAAACCTTCTTGCCCACCTGGAGCTGGCGCATCGCCTGCACGATCATATCCTCGCGCACCTGCTTGACCCAGGCGTCGTAGGTCATGCGTTGCGAGCGCAGAGCCTCGCGCAACTTCGCCTCGCTCCCCTCGAACTCCGAGGCAATGATGTTCTGCACGCGCTCGTTGATCGCCTCGTTGGGGAGTTGCGCACCGGAATCCGTGTACGCCTTCAGGATGAGCATGCGGTCGATGATGAGATCGCGCACCACCGGGAAGAGCTCGCGGATCTTCGCTGGTAACTCCGCCTTCGGAATCTGCCCCAGGTTGAAATTGGAGCGCATCTGCTGGAGCACGGTATCGACCGTGATCACCTTGTCATTGACCGTCGCCGCCACGCCGTCGTAAAACGAAGCCTCGGCAAAGCCCACCGTCGAGACTGCCACCATCGCCCAAAAGGTCAATACCCGCTTTAGCATAATCCGCATACACTCCTTGTCCCCCCAGCATACCAAATCCCCGCGCCTCCTTTGGACGCACGCGCCGAGAGAAGCCGAGCACGCGCCCTCACGCCAAGCGCGTCTCCCCGGCGGAAACTTGGCACAGCCCGTCCACCCCGGAGCTGGTCGTCAGGTACAACCGGAACGGGTGCCGCCCCTTGGCAAGAAGCAACGTTATCGCCCGCCCGTCCACGCAGTCCCCCGCCTCGAACTCCAGCGCGTGCGCTTCGTGAATCCAGAGCTGACACCCTCCCGCGCCCGTGGCAGAGAAGGTAACGTTGCTCTGCGCGGAAACCTCCAGCCAACCGCGGATGGACAGCCCAAACGCCCCCTGCTCCGAGAGCCGCTCATGGAGTGCCTGCGCATCGGCAACCAGGAATCCTGCGTCCGGAGTCAGCGTCCGGAAGTTCGGCACCCACGGCCACGCCGAGGCACCCTTCCGGAAGACGCGCACCTCCCACGCCGGGAGCTTGCCCACGAATGCCGACACCGCCGGATACGGGAGCGCATCCAACTCCGCCGGCGTTTGACAATACGCCGCTAACGCCCCACAGGCGTCCGGCACCTTCCCAGCGGGAATGCGACAGGTTACAAGCAGATTGCTCATCCACCGCACGCGGTCGGCATACGCCGCCTCTCCGGCGAGGTTGGTCTTCTGCGCCGGGTCGTCGATAACGTTGTAGAGCTTCACGGTTCCGCTTGGAAAGTCATCGCGGAGCAACACATAATCCCCGTCGCGCACCATCTGTTCGTACGGCTTAGGGTCTTCACCATTTCGTTGCTCGGCGTAAATGCGCATGGGAAGCTGACGCCCCACGCCCGTGAGTGTGGGCAAGAGCGAGACGCCGTCGCAATGCGCGGGCTGAGGAAGCCCCGCCACGTCGGCGAAGGTTGCCATCCACGCGGGGAACTGGCACGGCGTTGTGATCTCGCGGGGCGTATCGGTGCCCGAGGCGGGAATGACGCCCTGCCAGACCGCGAAGGTTGGCTCGCGCACGCCCCCCTCCTGCACCCACCGCTTCATCCCCGAGAAGGGACCGTTCGACTTGAATGCCCCCTCCACCCAGCCTATCCGTGTGGAGTACCCGGACACATACTCCCCGGCGGGACCATTGTCCGACGTAAAGACGAAAAGGGTGTTCTCCTCCAATCCGCGGAGCTTGAGGAAGTGGAACAAGTCACCCAACGCATCATCCAGCCGGCGCACATTCGTCGCGTACCGCTTCTTAGACGCCGAATCGTATTCCTTATAATCCGGGTGAATCCACGTGTTGGACGTATTCGCGCCCGAGGCGTCCAGCTCCTTAAAGGGCAAGTATCCCTGCGCATCTTTCTCCCACTTCACCCCTCCGCCCCAATCCGTATCCGTATCGTCCTGCTCCGGGTACGCCCGCCCAGGCACATGGAAGTCCGTCTTCGTCGTCAACGCCGTGTCGCCGTGCGTTGCTCCAGAACCGTGCACCGTCGTGTAGCAGGCATAACAGAAGAAGGGCTCCTCCCGTTTCGCATCTTGGTGTGCCCGGATGAGTTGCTTAATCTTCGCCGTGAAGAGGTCGGTGTCGTAGCAATACTGCACTTCGTCGTTCGAGACGAGTCTCCGGTAATACGTTCCATCCGGCTCCTGGGCGAACTCCCCGCCCGAGGTCGCCCCCGCGGAGAGCGCGTTGTATCGCCCCTCCGAATACGCCGCCTCCGAGACGCCCTCCACGATGGGCGAGCCAGTCTCCGACGTATCCCACGCTGTCGATTCGAAGTGGTAGAAGGAGTGCCCGTGCCCGTGCGCCGGATAGCAATAGGAGTAGTCGAACCCAGCATCGCACGCCATGGCACGCCGAGGCGTGGTTTTGCTCTCGTACCCCCCGCCGATCCCCCACTTGCCCACGTGCCACGTGGCATACCCCGCCTGCTTCAGCACCGTCCCAATCGTCATGTGCGCATCCACCGGGCGGTCGAACATGTTGTCGCGCAGGTTGCAATGCCCCTGATGCTTGCCGGTAACCATCGATGCGCGTGCCGGCGCACAGACTGGAGAGGTTGTGTAAGCGTGCGTCAGCATCGCCCCGCGGAGCATCGCGGCGTCGAGGTTAGGCGTATCAATATGCGTGGTGTCGCTGCGCGTATTCTGCCAGAAGGCTCCGAGGTCGCCCCAGCCCAAATCGTCGCACAGCACGAGGATGATATTTGGCTTCGCCCCCGCCCCGGGGATCACCGGCGCATCGGGCCACGCGGAGCCGACGTCGTCGGGTGCCACGCCCCTCAGCCCACCCGGCGCGAGAAGCACCGTTGCCCCAACTGCCTTCAAGAACGCTCGCCGATTCATCGCGTCTCCTCCCTACTCTATCCGCAAAACAAAGCCCGGCAGTTCCCACCGCCTCAACGCCGCCCCCGTCTCCACGTCAAAGGCGCGGCAACGATAAACCTCCACGCACCCTTGCACCGCCTTCGGTTCGGCTCCAGCTTCCAAGGTGAGCGCGTCAAGCGTCAGCGTTCCCTCCGCCGAGGCAGCCCCCAACTCCGCTCCCCCCTTCACCGTTACCGGCGCAGCGAGTCGCCCCGTCATGGTCAGCCTTGCCCCATCTTCCAGCACCAACTCCACATCCGGCGAGAGCGCGAACGCCGGGATCCCCGGTTCGCCCGTATCCTCCCCCGCCATCGCCCCGAAGACCTGCACCGAACCTGCGCCCGAGCCTTCCGCCAGCCTCAACCGCGCAATCGTGCTCCCCGCAGGGATCACCAGCACCCCTCCGGCAAAGCGCACCCGGCTCTCCGCATCCGCGCTCGACCACTCCACGCTCTCCGAAACCACCAGCACCTCTTCCACCCACACCTGCTCGCTCATCTCGCTCTGCGTCCACGCCTCCCCCGACGTTACCGCCACCGACACCACGCCCGCCTCCGCCACCTCCCACGTGTCGAACGGCGCATTCGCCTCCCACGTCCCCGACGTGTGCGCCGCATTGTCGAAGTTAAACCCGCTCCCGCTGGCAACCGCTCCACCTGTCGCCACCGCTCGGGGCGCAACCGCCGTCCCCGTCGTCGTCTCGAAGACAATCGCCACCCGCATCGTCGAGCCTGCCTTCCCCTGCCACGAAGGCGAGAGCGCAACCTTGACTCCGTTCTTCCCTGCCACCTGCACGGCGAGTGCGCCCGATTGCCACACCAAGTAAATCCCTTTATAAACGTCGTTCGTCGTGCCGTTGCCTCCCCCGCCTGTCAGAGACAAGACCGTCCCCTCCTCCAGCGTATCCACATCCACCTCCACCAAGATGGAGAAGGAGGCGTTGTAAGCGAGCGACCCCAGCTCGTGCGAAGCCGTCCCCGAAGAGGTCGCCCCCCCTTGCCACGACACCTCTACCGCGTTAAACACCATCCGCGAGAGCGCGAAGTAGCACCCCAGTGCCTCATCCGTCCGCTCGCAGATAACCGTTATCTGCTCTCCGCTCGCCACCGTAATCTTCTCCGGGAGCGTGAGCACCACGCTGTTCCCCTGCCCTTCGAGCGTCGAAGCCCCCGTGAACGTCCCAACCGCCGTCAGCTCCTGCCCTCCCACGCTGATGCGGAATTGCGCCGAGCGCGTCGTCCCTGCCGTCTGCGTTCCGCCCGTGGCATTGTGAAGCACCACGCCGAGCACCACTTGGCGCACGGTGAGCGACGCCGTTGCCGTGAAGGTTGCCCGCCAACGCCCGGACTTCTGGACGTTGCAGTCTGGCGAAAAGAGCGTTGTTGCCTCCCCCACCGCACCGGCGACCATAAAGGCGCAACTCTCCCACGACGTCTCGTCCGTATAACTCTGTTGCTCCAGCGAGGTAAAACTCAACCCGCCGGATGCCACAATGCTCTCAGCTGTTTTATTGGCGAACGACACCACCCCCGCCGGTGCCGCTAACGCCACCAGTGCCACCGCCCAACCGAATATCCATCGGCGCATTGCTCCTCCCTCCCGGAAGATGTAAAAGGCAGGCTCCACACTCGGGGAACCTGCCCGTATACTAGCGTATTTCCGGCGCGTTACGCAACTTTGCGCTTCAACGCCAGCCCGGCGACTCCCAGCGCGAGCAACGCCAAAGCACCCGGCTCCGGCAACGCATACGCCTGCACGCTCGTCGCCGCACCATACTTTCCGCCACCATTAGCTCCGTAGTAGTCGCCCACGTAGAGGTGATCGAGCGTATTCGAGCCAAAGTCGGTCACCGTGCCCGACACCACCGCGGTATCCGTCCCCTCCTTGAAGAGGGACGCCGTGAGGGAATCCCCGGTGCGCTCAAGCTGAAGGATCAGCTTCGCCTCGGCATTCTCCGTAATCTCCCCGGTAGCCGTCGTGGTGCCGACCTGTGTGCCCTTGTTGCTGTTGTCGAACCCCGTCCCGTTATGCCACAGCGACAACTGACCTTGGCTCCCGATGGAGACCGAGATCGCGGAGACGTTGCTGGCGTCCTTGCTTTCGCCGTTGCCCACGCCGAAGATGACGCGGTTGCCACCCGGATAACCGCCCGTAACAATCGCTCCGAAAAGCGTCGTCGCGTTCGTGTTAGACACTTGCAGTGCCGACAGCGCGTTATTCGACGCCGCCTGATTTCTCGCAAAGACGGAGCCGACCTTGTTAGCGTCCGCCCAGTCGAACGTTACTGCACCTACTGCCCCGGCAAGGCACATGGTAGCTATGACTAGTCCTTGTCTCATACTCATCCTCTCTTCTCTCTTGTCTGTTGACTCATGGGAAGTCGCCCTCCCGAACTTCGCGCCATTAGTCCCCTAATGACAACCTTAAAGTATCATAGAC
>CAVDHG010000071.1:0-9975 GCA_963608725.1 Agathobacter rectalis
GAACCGAGTTTGGGGTCTGTCCGCACCGAGATTGGGTGAAACGCGGTGCGGAGACTCCCCGATCTCGGTTGCGGGGGGTGTCTAGGGTGAGTTAAAGGGAAAAGGAGAAGAAACCGAGTTTGGGGTAAACACGGGGAGGGGGTGGAGGGAAAGGGTTTATGTTTTAGGGTTGGGTGGGTTGTTTTTGGGCGGAGGCGCAGGCGGGGCAGAGACCCCAGAGCGTCAGAGCCGTTGAACGGACGACGTATCCCTCCGAAATGCCCACCTTTGAAGCAATCCCGCGAGGAATGTCCTCCAAATCCTCAACCTTCCCACAAGCGGTACACTTAAAGTGCGCGTGCGGGTGGACGTTGCCATCGTAGCGCAACTCCAGATCCTCGGTGCGGACGGCGTCCGCCAGTCCATGCGCCACAAAGGCGTGCAACACGTTATAAACGGTTGTCCGAGAAAGCGTTGCGTGGTGGGGACGAAGGGCTTCATAAATCCCGTCCACCGTGGGGTGGACGGGGTTAGAACAAAGCCAATCGTAGATAGCAATCCGAGGCGCGGAGGACGAAAGTCCATGTTCGCGCAACAGCTTGCGAATCTCCGAGCGTTGCGAGTCAGTCATGGCTTACTTCGCGAAGAAACGCTTGAGAAGACCCTCGAAGCCCGCACCGTGGCGCGCTTCGTCCTTGCACATCTCGTGGACGGTGTCGTGGATGGCGTCCAAGCCGAGCTGCTTCGCCTTCTTCGCCAGTTCCAGCTTACCCTCGCACGCGCCCTGCTCGGCGGCAGCGCGGAGCTCCAGGTTCTTCTTCGTGGAATCGGTAACCACTTCGCCCAGCAACTCGGCGAACTTGCAGGCGTGCTCGGCTTCTTCCCAGGCGGCTTGCTGATAGAAGGCGCCGATCTCCGGGTACCCCTCGCGGATAGCCACACGCGCCATCGCCAGGTACATCCCCACCTCGGTGCACTCGCCGGTGAAGTTCATGCGCAGACCTTCAACCACTTCGGGGTCGACGTCCTTCGCCACGCCCACGCGGTGCTCGTCCGCCCACGTCATTTTGCCTTCATCTTTCTTCTCGATGAACTTGCTCCCGGCGCAACCGCACTGCGGGCACTTCTCGGGGGCGGCGTCGCCAACGTGGACGTATCCGCATATAGGACAAACAAACTTCTTCATTGTACTTTCCTCTCTTTTAGGTGCTAGAAACTGTAATGATTGTAACATACGCGCCAAGAAAAGGAAAGCCTTTTTATAACTTTTTGTTGCGGAAAAGAAAATTCCCGGAGGCGTGCTTCGGAAAAGGACGTATTAAGAAGGGGAAGAAAGGGAAACGCAGAACTCGACGTTTCGCGGGGCGGAGGAATTATGACTCGGACTGCGCACCGGCAAGGAGGTCGCCAACCGTCCGGAAGTCAGCGCACGAGACGCCCGAGCGCGTGCGGTTGAAGTGAAAGCGCAGGAAGGCGAGATAGGCGAGGAGTGCCATAGAGTCCCAGGTTACGCTCTCTAGGCGCGTCTCAGGGGTCAGCGAACCGGGAGGCGCGTTGAGGATGTCGGCAAGTTCAAGCAGGATGGCTTCGGTGTCCATGCGGTTTATCTTACCACGTCCGAGGGCGGACATTCGATGGGCGGGAGGAAGCAAGAGAAGTCGAGGTCGGCGCGCAGGGTGATCCACGAAAGCCCCACGCCGAAAGCTGAGAGGATCGCCTTCTGAATGCCGGTTACGCCTTCGGAGGCGAGGTCGCACAGCAGGAGCGGAAGGCTGGCAGAGGAGGTGTTGCCACGGCGGCGCATCCGGCAGGGCACCTTCGCTTCGGGCATCGCGCACATCCGGGCAACCTGCCGGAGAATAAAGGCGTTCGCCTGATGGAGCAAGAGCCAATCGAGGTCGGTGCCCCGTTCGCCGGACGCCTTTAAGACCTCCTGAATCTGCTCGGGCACCCGCGTGATGGTGAAATTGAAGACGTCGGTTCCTGCCATCTTAAAGGCTCCGCCGAAGGGAATCTCAATGGCGTTGGAGCCGGAGGTGGCGGTGGCGAAGATCCACGGCGAAGCCGAAGACGTCGATTGCGCTTCGCGTCCGACAAGTGCAGCGAAGCCCGCATCGCCAAAAAGCATGGCGGAAGTGTGATCCGCGGGGTCGACAAGGCGCGAGAGCGTATCCCCGCCGAGGATCAGCACGTTGCGGACGGCGTCGTTGGCGAGGAAGTGCGAGGCAGTTACGAGCGCGGAGAGGAACCCGGAGCACCCCTGATTGATGTCCAGCGCAAAGCAGGACTCCGGAAGCGCGAGGCGGTGTTGGAGGAGGGCGGAGGTGGCAGGGGCAACGGCGTCGGGCGTCTGCGTAACGAAGAGTAGCGCGTCCACCGCTTTGGGGTCCACACGCCCGGCTTGGATGAGGTGCCGAGCGGCGGCTTCGGCGAGGGTGGACGTGCTCTGCGAGGCGTCGGCGACGGGGAAAGCGTCGACCCCGACAACCTCACGGAAGCGCGAGACCACCTGTTCGCCGAATCGCGGAATGAAGGAGGCGACTTCGACTTGGCGCGAGGGCAGTGCGCAGGCGACGGCTTTGAGGCGGAGGTTGCGGAAAGTTTCGAGCATGGGCGGTTACTTCTCCGGGGCGTGAAGGAGGGCGTCCAGGCAGTCGCCAATCGTTTTCATGGAGACCATCTGCGCGGAGGTGAAGGCAACGCCGAAGTGGCGCTCAATCGCAAGCAGGAGAGCGAGGTGCGTAACGGAGTCCCAGCCGGGGAGCGCGTCGAAGGCGAGGGCGTTCTCCAGAGGGGGCATGGGGCGAGCGAGCACCTGCTCAATGACCTCGCGAAGCGCGTCGCGGGGATTCGTGGCGGAGGCGTGAGCGGGGGCGGACGTCATGGCGTCTCCTCCGGGCGGTGGGGGAAGTTCAGCTCGGCGTAGAGATTTTTGCAACGCCCGTTGCGAGGCGTAGCGCGGTAGGAGCCGGTGAAGTTGCCTTGCGTGCGGAGGTGACCCAGGATGAGCGACTCGACGCCCCGGTTCAGCGCACGGCAGCTGATGACCCACGTTTCGATGAAGTCGCCCTCCAGGATGACGGCACTGATGACGCCCATGTCGCCAAAGCGGTCGCGCAGACGGTAGAGCCATCCACGCTTCCCGGCGAGGGAGTCGAGGGTGTGGCGGGTGCCGCGCATATTGAATTGGTTGCACCGTTGCGTCAGCTGAGCGGCGCGGGCGAGGTTAGAGGGGGCGAGCGGTTCGGGCGTCAACTCCTGCTCCAAGGAGCGGATGTAATCCTCGGGCGAAGCGACTTCCGCCACGCGCTGACGCTCGGCATCCTCGCGCAACGTCTGCGCCCGGTGGAGATCGTCCTCGGTAATCTGCGGCGTCTCAAAGAGGTTGGCGGAGGCGAGGGCTTCGCACCAACACGCGGGGTCGCTCGGAAGCTCCGGCACGAGAACTTCCGGCAAAGCTTGGCGCACCTCGGCGCGTTGCTCCGGGCGGTCATCGATAAAGACGAGCGAATCGGTGCCCACGTGCAGACGGTTCGCGATAGCGCGGAGCAGGGTTGACTTCGCGCCCCAGCCGGTCTCAACCGCCGAGAAGTTCGCCGTGGGGAAGAGGGGGTCAAGGCGTTTGAGGGCGGAAGCGACGTCGCCCGCGTCGTTGCGCGAGGCAACCGCGAGGAGAACTCCACGCCGAGCGAGCTTGAAAAGCCAAGCGCGATAAGCCGAACGCCCGGGCGCATCGAAGTCGACGCCCTCGGCTCCGACTTCGGCGACCTCGCCCTCCCAGAGGGTATTATCGAGGTCGGTAACCAGCACCTTACGCTGACGACCCAGGCGAGAGGCAATCGCGTCGGCAGTAAGGCGCGCCATCTCCGGGAGCGCGGTGGGGGCGATCGCCAGGCGGGCGACTTCCCAGAGGCGCGGGTCGAAGGTTGCATTGCGCCCGAGGCGGGATTGCAAGAGGTCGAGATCGACAAGCGCGAGCTTCGGATTCTCCTGCGCCAAGCGGATCAGCTCGTTATTCCACTGGAGGATCTGCGAGCGCAACGCGTCGGGGCGCGTCAGCGCAAGGCTCCCGCAGGTGCCGTCGTCGCAGGAGACCGCGGTATAGCACAGGAGCGGGAAGGGCAAGGAGAGCAAGGGGGCGACGTCCGGGAGCTCGCCGGCTTCGGAGCAGAACCACAGCAAGACGAGGTGCGGTTGGAACGCGTCAAGCTCTGCACGAACGGTCAGGGGCGAAGCGAATGCCCAGGTGCGCACCATGCCGTGAATAGCGCGTTGAGCTAAGGTCTTCTCCAGCTCCAGGGCGAGCATCTGGGGCGCGCTATCCGCGACGAGCGCAACGCGTAGGGGCGCAGAAGGCGTGGGCGTGGCAGATGGCGGAGTCGGAGACTTCATGAGCGGGGAGAAGAGAGGGCAAAACGGTAACAACTGCGCAACGTGGCAGCGACAGAGGTGGCGTTGCGCTCGCGTCGGATCGCTTCGTAGGCGGCTTCTGCGTGGGCGGTACACAGGAGGGGCGAGAGCACATGACGGCGGATGGAGTCCGCGATGTCCTCGGCGTCGCCCGGCACGAGGGTGGCAATCTCGGCAGAGAGGAGCCCTTCGTATACCGGGCAACGCACCGCGAGCAGGGCGCGTTGCGCCGCCATGACGTCCACGACTTCCGGAGGCGGGACTGAGCCATTCACCACCGCAGGCAGGAAGACGAGGTCGGCACCCTCCACCGTCGAGAGCAGTTCCAGCGCACCGTGCGGGGCGGGGCGGACGTCGAGCGTGCCGGCAAGCGGGAGCGACTTTATAAGCCCTTGGCGCAGACGCTCGGCGAAGACCGCCGTCCCGGCAGAAATGAGGATGTGAAGATTGGCTAGCGCGGGCAGATGGCGCAGGGCGTCACAGAAGGATTTGAGGTCCGTTCCCCTGCCATTTAGGGAGAGCGCGACAAGGTGAAAGGGTTGCGTCGCACCACGAAGGCGCACTGCGGGCAACGGTGCAGGCTTGACGCTCGGCGCAGGAAGCATCGGGAGCGAGACGAGTCGACCGTACAGCCCCACCTCGCGCAGTCGCGCCATAGGGCAGGGCACCTCCGAGAAGATAAGGCTGACCTGCCGGACGAAGTGTCGCGAGCGGTGCTTGAGCCACGCCACGAGGTCGTGCCCGGACGCCGCGCCCCACTCGAAGATAAAGGGCGTCCGGAAGAGCCACGCCACGAAGGCGGCGGCGCGAATCCCGCGGTCGGAACAGTGGATGGCGTCATAGCGCGTCTTCAGGCACAGGCGGATCGCTGCGGCGGTCATGACACAGGTTGCCCAGAAGCGACGGACTCCGCGCCCGTAGGGGGGGAGCGACCGCGCAAAGGGGACGGGCATCGTTTGGTAACGGCGAGAGGCGAGGTCTTGCGCCCACGCGCTCCGCCCGGGAAGCGAGAGGAGGTCGACCTCCAGCCCCGCCTGCTTCATGAGCGCGAGCATCTGGCACGCCTTACGCGCATGAACGCCTCCCGAGTGGAGCGGCTGAGCGTAGAGATAGAGGATGCGCGCCATGGTGGCAGGAGGCTCCTAGAGCGTTCGCAGTTGCGCGCCCTGACGTTGCAGGTGCATCTTGCGCACCTTCCACTCCAAGTCCAGATCGGCGACGAAGCGCGTCATCTGTTTCCCGAAGGCGTCGTCATCATCGATCACCACCGCCACGATTGTCGGCCCTGCCCCAGAGATGTAAACGGCAACCGCGTCCGTCTGCTCCAGGGCAAAGCGCATCACGTCCACCCCCTGCGGGATGAGCTGCATCCGGTACTCCTGGTGAATGCGATCCTTGCACCCAGCGCGAATCAGCTGCGCATTGGCTCGCTCCAACCCCTCCACGAGGATGGGCACCCGGGAAAGGTTATAGATGCAGTCGGTGAGCGAGTACGTCTTGGGCAACGCGGCGCGTGCACTCTCCGTGGGCACACGCACGTCGGGCATCATGGCGTAGAAGCTCACGCGGTCGCTGATGGGGTAGCGGTGCCAGTAGACCAAGCCGTCCTCAACGATCGCCGCGACGAACCCGCCCAGGATCGCCGGAGCGACGTTGTCCGGATGCCCCTCGATCTGCGTGGCTGTCCGCAGGATGGCTTCCGTGTCCATCGAGAGCTGTCCGAGCGTATTCGCCGCCATGACTCCGGCAACGATACACGTCGAGCTAGAGCCCAGCCCTGAGCAAACCGGCAAATCGGTGTCGAAGACAATCCGCAGGTTGGGCGTGGGGCGACCGTGCCGGGTGAGCACTTGCGTCAAGGTCGAGTAGAGCAAGTTGTTCTCCGGGCTGACGAATTCCGGCGCGCACCCCTCCACGCAGAACTTCTCCGCGCAGTCGGTATCGAAGGTAAAGCGGTTGTACATATCAAACGCCAACCCCATCACGTCGAAGCCGGGGCCAACGTTCGCACTCGTCGCCGGCACAGAAATCTTAAACTTCATAGTCGCTCTCTAACGCCTTCATTCTGCAGTATAGCAAAGTCAATCCCGCTCGAGACGCCTCGGCTCGCCATGCACCGAAAGAGAAGGCGGATGCCTGCTGTTGCGAGCACCCGCCCCCTCCTCGCGCCTCAACCGTCCCTTACGCCGTGGGCTGTGCCGGCTTGGGTTGCCCGCCGTGCGGCCGCACCGAGATGTGAAGCTCGCGCAACTGCTTCTCGGTAACCTCTGCCGGGGCGTGCATCATCAAGTCCTCAGCCTTCTGGTTCATCGGGAAGGCGATCACCTCCCGGATGTTCTCTTCCCCGGCAAGGAGCATTACCATGCGGTCTACGCCCGGAGCCACGCCGGCGTGCGGCGGCGCACCAAACTTGAATGCGTTGAGCAGACACGAGAACTTCTGCTCCACCACTTCAGGCCCGTAGCCCGCCATCTCGAAAGCCTTGTACATAATGTCCGGGCGGTGGTTACGCACGGCTCCCGACGACAACTCGATTCCGTTGCAAACCACGTCGTACTGGTACGCGAGGATGTCCAACGGGTTCTTCGTCTCCAACGCCTCCAGCCCGCCCTGCGGCATGGAGAAGGGGTTGTGCGAGAAGATGGTCGCGCCCGTCTCCGGGTCCTTCTCGAAGAAGGGGAAGTCGGTAATCCAGCAGAAGCGGTAAGCATTCTTCTCGACAAGCTCCAAGTCCTGCCCCATCTTCTTGCGGAGCGCACCCATCATCGTGGGCGTCTTCTCGGGCGTATCGCAGATGAAGAAGATCGCATCGCCGTCCTTCAGGTTCCCGGCTTGCGCGAGCGCGTCCAGTTCTTCCTGCGTGAGGAACTTCGCAATCGGTCCTTTGATCTTGTCGGTATCCCAAACCAGGTAGGCAAGCCCTTTGGCTCCGAGCTCCTGCTTCGCCCACGGCTCAAGCTTATCGAAGAAACTGCGCGGCTTGGTCTTGATCCCCGGCACCGGCAGTGCGCGCACGATGGCTCCGCCCTGCACCGCCTTGGCAAACGCGCCAAAGCCCGACTTCCCGAACAGCTCGGTTACGTCAATAATCTTAAGCGGGTTGCGCAGGTCGGGCTTGTCCGAGCCATACGTCAACATCGCTTCCCGGTAGGGGATCCGCCTCCACGGCGCCTGGTCGATCGCCCACCCTTCGGGGGCAAACTCCGCGAACGTCTTGCTCAGCACATCCTCCACCACCGCAAAGACGTCTTCCTGCGTGGCGTAGCTCATCTCAATATCCAGCTGATAGAACTCACCCGGCGAGCGGTCCGCACGCGAGTCCTCGTCGCGGAAGCAGGGCGCAATCTGGAAGTAACGGTCAAACCCCGCCACCATGAGAAGCTGCTTGAAGAGTTGCGGGGCTTGCGGAAGCGCGTAAAACTTCCCGTGATGCACCCGCGAGGGCACCAGGTAATCGCGTGCCCCCTCCGGACTCGAACACGTCAGAATAGGCGTTTGGTACTCATTGAAGCCGTGCGCCTCCATCTGCTTGCGCAGGAAGCTGATGAGTTTCGAACGCAGGACAATGTTCTTATGCACCCGGTCGCGACGCAAGTCGAGATACCGATACGTCAAGCGCATATCTTCCGCCGGGTCCGTCTCATCCGGAATGTAAATCGGCGTCGTCTCCGCCGCGGACTCCACCGTGCACGCGTCGGCAACGAGTTCAACCTCGCCCGTCGGCAACTCGGGGTTAATCGTCGAAGGCTCGCGGAGCACCACTTCGCCCGTGAACGTAACCACGCTCTCAAGCTTGATGCGCTCAATCTCGCCGAAGAACGCCCGGCTCGGATGAACCACAACCTGCGTCAGACCATAATGGTCGCGCAAATCAATGAAGAGAATACCGCCATGGTCGCGCTTACGGAAGACCCAACCGGAAATGCGGGCGGTTTTCCCGGCATCACTGGCGCGGAGTTCGTTACAGGTGTGCGTGCGATAAGGGTGCATAGTGCTCGCTTTCATAAGAAAAATTGAACACCCCAGTATACCACACCCTCCCCGAGCGCGCCTCACCCCCGCCTCCACCTAAAGCGAGACCTCGCGCAAAGCGCGCCAAATCCTAAACGCTTCTTACCTCCATCCCTTCCCCTCCCCGGAGAAGATCGTGTACACCTTTCCATCCTTCGCGGTAAAGACAAACCGATTACGCGGAAAGAGCTGGTGGGAATCATCGCTCCGTGGGAACATCACTTCGAGCCTCCCCGGCACAAACTTCGGGAGCGCGTTCGCCTTCTCCACATGCTTAAGGTGTTCTGCCATGAGCGCGCACTCCTCCTCGCTCGGCACCACGTCCCCCTTTGCCACCAACACGTGAGGAGCCTTCGGCGTAGCATAACACGGCGTTCCAGCTACCGGCTCCGCCACCGCAAAATACTCCGCCGGATTCACATAGAGCGCACAATAGAGCCACGGCGCGAACGTCGCCATCGGGACGCGTTGCCCCGTCTCCCACATGAAGGGCATCCTGTTCGTAGCGTTATAGCTCTGCAACCAGATACTCCGGCAGAACACGCCCGCCGGCGTCCAGCTCCAACACGTAATCCCCTGCGGATCCACACGGTAACGCGCCAAGCACTCCTGGATGCGATGCGTCGTCTGAATCTGAAAGTAGACCGCCACACCAATCCAAATCACCACGAACGCCACCCACGTCACCTTCCACCCCCGCGGAATGTAGAACCACGCCCGCTCCCGCGCCAAGAGCACCAACACCGCCATAAGAGCCGTAAGCCCCGTCCGTGCGCCCCCATTCATCACCATGATGCCCACCCCCGCAAGCAGAAACAGCCACCACTCAAGAGACGGCAGGAACGACGCACAGAACGCCCCGAACGAACCCCGCTCCCTCCACTTACGCCACAGAACCACCGCTAGGCACACGAAGGGAATCGGCGAGAGCAGGAGAAGCGACCCCACCGACCGGATACGCGCCGAGAGCAGGAAGGTTTTCTCGTTGACGGTGCGGGCGAGTGCCGCCGGTCCAAGACAGAGGAAGCACGCGCCGGCGAGGATGAGGAGCCACGCGAGAACTTGTTGCCAGGTGAAGGCGCGACGCCGTTCGACGATCGACCGCACGACCATGCTTCCCCCCAGAGCCACCAGTGCCGGAAGAACGAAGCACTCTTGCGACCAACCGTATAGAAACGCAAAGGGCACCATCCACCACCGCAACCGATCCCAGAGCGCAAAAAGGATCAGTGTCGCTGTCGCCGTCCACAAATAGTTTATCGCGAACGCCGCGTTAATCGCGGTCTCGCCGTACCAGCAAACCCACCACACGACCGACGCGCCGAACGCCCAACCCCACAGCGATGTCTTCTCCCGCGTCAGCCCACCCGTCCGCAGGACGAGCCACGTGAAGAGAATCCACATCGCCGTATTGAGCAACTTAAAGAGCGTGTAGAACTTAAAGCCCATGAGGAGCGCACACAAGCCATGAACAAGAACTCGCCCATTCCCGCCGGGCGTTACGTAGTCCGTCATCTGCTGGCGGATGATGTCGCCGATCGACGCCACCCGCACCGATTGCTCCGTCGTGGACAT
>CAVDHG010000072.1:0-9939 GCA_963608725.1 Agathobacter rectalis
CGAGTTTGCCCGGTCTCCGCACCGCGATCGGGTCAAACGCGGTGCGGAGACACCCCGATCTCGGTTGCGGGGGGAGGGGAGGAAGGGTGGGGAGAGAGATCGTTTGGGTTGGTTGAGGGGACGCCTGGGGTGAGGGTAGGGGGCGTCTGGGGTTTGGAGTTGCAAGAGGGAGGATTTTCTTGTATTATATGTGGATATCGATGGCACAAATGTGCAGGTTTGTTGCGCTCTATTTCTGTGCCGATTCTCTGTTTTCTCTGTTTCAAGGTCTTCATGTCCCGTAATATCGCGCTAACCGGCGGCATAGCTTGTGGTAAAAGCATGGCAGAACGTTGTTTTGCTCAGTGCGGTTGTCGCGTGCTGGATGCCGATGCCGTGGTGCACGAGTTGGAAGCTCCGGGGGGAGAAGCGGTAGAGCCGATCGTGGCGCGGTTCGGGCGCGGAGTCCTGGATGGCTCGGGCGGGATTGACCATGCGCAACTGGCGCGATGCGTCTTTGCCGATGGCGAGGCGCGGAAGGCGTTGGAGCAGATTGTGCACCCGCTCGTGAGGCAGAAGGCGCGGGCGTGGTTGGAGACGTTGAAGTCGGGCGACCTTGCGCTCTTCTCGGCGGCGTTGCTCTTCGAGTGCGGGTGGGCGGAAGCGTGGAGCGAGATCGTCTGCGTGGTGGCGTCGGAAGCGACGCAATTGCGCAGGATGATGCGTGTGCGCGGGCTCTCCGAGGCGGACGCCAAGGCGCGGTTAGCTTCGCAGATGCCCGTAGCCGAGAAGGCGAAACGCTCCACGTGGGTGCTTGAGAACGATTCTGATGATTTGCCTGCGCTGAGCGCGCAGGTTGAACGGTTAGTGGCGCAGTGGCGCGCTAACCCGAAGTAAGAGGTGCGAATGGACGAAACACCGTTGCAGGCTCATGGCCCTGCTATTCGTGCGCGCCGAGTGGCGCGTCCTAAAACAGCTTCCGGCGAAGGGGGGCATCCGCGGGTGCGGACGGCTCGCCCCAGTGCGGTTAAACCGTTGAACGAAACGCTCCCAGCCGAGTCCGAGGTGCGCCAAGAGGCGTTTATGCCCGAGACCCCGGTTCAGGGCGAGGGACAGGAAGAGGCGCGGACGTTTGCTGACGAAGTCCCCTCGCTCGTGCCGAGTGCCGAAGTTTTGGCAGTTGCCGATAGCGAGAGCGCGTCTGGTGCGCCCTCCGCGCAGGTTGGCGAGGGTGCGCAGCCTTCGCTCGACGCGCCGGAAGGGGAACGCTCGGCGGACGCTTACGCCGGAGGTGGCGAGCCACGCCGTTGGGGCAATGCGCGTGGGAACAACCGCTGGGATCGCCGTCGGGGCGGACGCAACGGCGGGGGCGATAACCGTCAAGACGCGCCCGCGCCGCAGTATGAACCCCTGCCTCCGGATGCGCCACCGCTTTACCTCAAGCAGTTGGAGTGCGTGCCCTTCGAAGAGCTGGTCGCGATGCTCCCGCCCGACCGTGCGGAAGACGCGATCAACCTGCGTCGGCACGAAGTGATCATGGAGTTGATCCGCGTTTACCTGCGCCGGAAGGGAACGGTGGTTGCGACGGGGACGCTGGAAGCTTTGAGCGAAGGCTTCGGGTTCTTGCGTTCGGCGGCGAACAACTACCTGCAGTGCCCGGAAGATGTCTACGTCAGCCAACAGCAGATTCGCAGGCACGGGTTGCGGACGGGCGACCTCGTGGAAGGCCCCGTGCGTGAGCCTCGCGATCGCGACAAGTTCTTCGCGCTGGCGAACGTTACCTCGGTGAACGGGCTTCCGGTGGAGCAGGCGAAGCGCATCGCGCACTTTGAGTATCTCACGCCTATCTTCCCCGACCGGCGCATCCTCCTGGAGACGACGAAGAACGAGCTCTCCACCCGCGTGATGGATCTCTTCTCGCCCGTCGGGTTCGGTCAGCGCGGGTTGATCGTCGCTCCTCCTCGGACGGGTAAGACGGTGCTCTTGCAGAAGATCGCCAACGCGATCAGCACGAATTATCCGGACGTTGAGCTGATGGTGCTACTCATCGACGAACGCCCCGAGGAAGTTACCGACATGCAGCGGAACACGAAGGCGCAGGTCTTCTCCTCCACGTTCGACGAAGAACCGCAACGCCACTGCACCGTCTCGGAGATGGTGATCGAAATGGCGAAGCGCAAGGTGGAGAGCGGAAAGGATGTCATTATCCTTCTCGACTCTATCACGCGTCTGGCGCGGGCTTACAACACCGCCGCCCCCCACTCGGGCAAGATTCTTTCCGGTGGCTTGGACGCCAACGCCATGCATAAGCCTAAACGCTTCTTCGGCGCGGCGCGGAATATCGAGCACGGCGGATCGCTCACCATCTTGGCTACGGCGTTGATCGAGACGGGCAGTAAGATGGACGACGTCATCTTCGAAGAGTTCAAGGGCACGGGCAACATGGAGCTGCGCCTCGACCGCACGCTGTCGGATCGGCGCATCTTCCCTGCCATCAACATCGAGCAGTCCGGGACGCGCCGGGAAGACTTGCTGTTGCACCCCGATGAGCTTTCCCGGATTTGGGCAATGCGCAAGGTCTTAACGCCGGTTGGCGCGAACGAAGCGATGGATATTGTGCTCAAGCGGATGCGCTTGACCGGCTCCAACGCCGAGTTCCTGATGAGTATTAAAGAGAACTGAATTGTTTAAGGAGTAGAGAGTGGAGCGTCAAAATCAAAGAGGCGGCAGAGTGTATCATCGCGCCGCACGCCCAATGAAGAGTGCTTCGCGCACGTTCGGAGAGAGCGCGGATTGGTCGGATCATCAAGGGTGCGAGGCGTTGTATACGAATCGCCCGGCGGATTTGCTCAAGTGCCTGCGCCCGAGTCAGTGGATTAAGAATCTGCTCCTTGTGGCTGCGCCGTTCTTTGCGTACTGCGACAAACGCCTGGACTTCGCGCAGACCTTTCGGCAAGACCCGCGTCAGGTACTCTGGATGCTGGGCGCGGCGATCGGAGCTTTCATCCTCTTCTCCGCCACGGCGTACGTCTTTAATGATCTTGTGGATGCCCGGCGTGATGCCTCGAACCCCATCCGCAAGAATCGCCCGATCGCCGCTCGCAAGGTGTCGCTGGGCGCGGCGATTGGGTTGGGCGTGGTGTGCTTGGCACTCGGCGGTGCGCTGACGGCGTGGATCGTGCGCTCGGGGTGCACGGCGTTCCTGTTCGTGGCGGTGGGGTACGTGGTGCTCCAGCCGATCTATACGTATAGCAAGCGGGCGTGGGCGGAATTCGGGTCGCTCCTCTTGGCGGGCGGGTTTGTCCTGCGGGCGGTGGCTGGCGCGGTCGTGGTGGGCGTTAAGGCGTCGCCTTGGCTCCTGCTTTGCGTGTTCCTGGCTGCGCTCTTCGTGGCGTTGTGCAAACGGCGGAGTGCGCATTTCGTGCGTGCGTTGCCTCAGCCCTCGGCGGCGGATGCGCGGATCTTAGACCTTGAAGTCGCAATCTGCGCCTCGGCGACGGTCGCGTGCTACGCGCTCTACACGCTCTCGGCGGAGACGTGCAAGGCGTTTGGCTCTTGCGCCCTTGCGTGGACGATCCCGCTGGTGATCCTCGGAATCTTCCGTTATCTGCGCCTGACGTATGGCGAGCACAGCACCGGCTCGCCGGAGACTGCCGTGGCTCGCGACCCGGCGATGCTCGTGATCGTGCTGGCGTGGGCGGTGGCGTGCGTTGCGCTTCTGCGGGTCTTTGCCTAGCGCGTTGAGGAAGCGCGAATCGAAGGTGGCAGACGAAGGCGCGTCTGCCACCTTTTTGTTGGGGGTGTATACAGGAAGTAGCAGTGCGCAGTTTTGCCGTTCGCGGTGCGCGGGCGAAGTGGCGCATGTGCTACATTAATACCAACCTCATTCCTCGTCCACATTTACTGGAGTAAACGTATGATGAAAGCCGAAAGGTTCCTCTGTGGCGTTACGCTTGGATTCGTTGCGCTTACGGCGCAGGCGAATGGTTTCCCCGAGCCTAATCCCTTCCCTTATCCCTTCGACGCGAAGCCGGAGATCTATCACGATGGCTGGATCGACCATAATAAGAATGGCGAGAAAGACATTTATGAGGATCCCGCGCAGCCGGTAGAAAAGCGGGTCGCCGACTTGCTCTCCCGGATGACGCCGGAGGAGAAGGCGATGCAATGCCTTACCCTTTACGGTTATCCGAATGCCTGCAAGGACAAGCACCCAGTCAAGGCGTGGCTGACGGAGCGGGCGTGGAAGGACGGCATCGCGAACATTGACCAGGCAGCGGACGGGCGCTCCAACCGGAACACGAAGGACATCAATAAGACGCCCGAGCTGAACGCTCGCTACATTAACAACTTGCAACGCTTCTTCGTCGAGCAGACTCGCCTGGGCATCCCGGCGGACATGACGAACGAGGGCATCCGTGGCGCGGGCATCATGCACGGGACGAGCTTCCCGAGTCCGCACTCGCAGGGCATGACGTGGGACGTCGAGCTTGCCGAACAGCTTGGGCGCGTCATGGGCGAGGAGGCAAAAGCCGTCGGCTACACGAACATCTACGCGCCGATCCTGGACGTCGCTCGCGACCAACGCTGGGGTCGCTGGGAGGGAACGATTGCCGAGGATCCCTTCCTCGTCGCCGAGATTGGTAAGCGCATCGCCAAGGGCTTGCAGGATAAAGGCGTCGCTTCCACCCCCAAGCACTACGTGGGCTACGGCGAAAACAAGGGCGCACGCGGGTGGGCGTCGCGCACGGATCCGCACATCACGGCGCAGACCTTCGAGGCGATCCATATGTATCCTTATAAGCGCGTATTCACCGAGGTCGGTCCCCTGGGTGTGATGTGCTCCTATAACGATATTAACGGCGTCCCGGTCGCGTCGAGCACCGACCTTCTGAAGAAACGCCTGCGCGGGGAGTTCGGCTTCAAGGGCTACGTGGTCTCGGACAGCGGCGCGGTGGAACGCCTCGCCTCCAGTATGCGCCTCGCTAAGGACAACCGCGATGCGCACAATCGCCGCATCCATGCCGGGCTTGACGTCTGGACGAACTTCTCGCTTCCCGACCCCATCGCAAAGGGCATCGTGAAGTCGCTTAAGGACGGCTCCCTCGACATGGCGGATGTCGACGAAGCGGTCAGCAACGTCCTTCGCGTTAAGTTCATGCTCGGGATTTTCGACAATCCCTACGTCGCGGACCCGGCGTCGGCGGAGAAGGTGATCGGTTGCGAGGAGCACCAGAAGATCGCCTTGCAGATGGCTCGCGAGTGCATCGTCCTGCTGAAGAATGACAACGCCACCTTGCCTCTCGATATGAAGAAGCTCAAGCGCGTGGCGGTCGTCGGTCCCCTTGCGGACAGCCGGGGCGGGATGCCGACGCACTACGGCCCCGTTGACTTCAAGAGCGCGACGGTGCTTCAGGGCGTTAAGACCTTGCTCGAGAAGAGTGGCGTTGAAGTCGCCTACGCCAAGGGGTGCGACGTCGTCAACCCCGGATGGCCGGACACCGAGCTTATCCCTACGCCTCTGAGCGACGCAGAGCAGAAGAAGCTCGATGAAGCGGTCAAGACTGCCAAGCAGAGCGACGTGGCGATTGTCGTTCTCGGCGACGACGCTGAGCGTACCTCCGGCGAGAGTCGGACGCGCAACAGCCTCAACCTCCCCGGACGCCAGGAAGCTCTCCTCGAAGCGGTATACGCCACCGGGAAGCCGACGATCCTTGTCCTGATCCACGGGCGTCCTCCGGCGGTCAACTGGGCAGCGAAGAACATCCCCGCCATCCTTGCCTGCGGTTTCCCCGGCGGGCACGGTGGCACGGCGATCGCAGAGGCCCTCTTCGGCAAGTACAATCCGGGTGGCAAGACGAACGGCACGTGGCTCCGCTCTGCCGGGCAGATCCCCTACAACTTCCCGGCGAAGCCCCGCTCGAACGAGGAGCCGAATGTGCGCAATCGGACGCACTATGACGGCTCCCTCTACCCCTTCGGCTTCGGGCTTTCCTATACCACCTTCTCGATCGGCAAGCCTTCCGTCGAGCCTCGCACACGCGAAGAGATCCTCACTCCGGGCTTCTTCTCCCGCCTCCTCGGTGCGCCGACTTCGCAGACGGTTCCGGACGGCTGGCGCGTAACAGTCCCCGTAACGAACACCGGTGCCGTCGCCGGCGACGAAGTCGTCCAGCTCTACGTCTCCTACGTCCAGACCCCTCGGGTGAGCTGGTTCGACCAGATGCTCCGGGGCTTCAAGCGCGTCCACCTCAAGCCCGGCGAAACCAAGCAGGTCGTCTTCGACGTTCCGGCAGAACACCTCAAGATCGTTCTCGACGACCAGACGTGGGTGCTCCCGGAAACGCCCTTCGAGATCCGCCTTGGCACCTCCTCCCAGCACATTCGCCAGCGGATTCTCATCAAGGACGGGAAGGTGAAGAAGATCGAGTCGGTCAACCCGAAGGCAAAACCGCGTGAGAACCTCAACCCGCTTCAAGCGTAGGTCTTGCGCAACGCAAGCAAAAAGGGAGGCGCGCCGAACGGTGCGCCTCCCTTTTTTGTATCGACTGCGCGGAAGCTTAGTGGCGCATCTCGATGCCCTGCCAGCGGTTGGCGAGCTTGGCGGTGCCCAGGATAATCTTCAGCACGCGCCAGGAGGTATTCGTTACGCGATACTCCGGGCAGATGTTGGTATAGGCTCCGCCGTTGTGCTGGAATTCATCAATCGCCAAAGCCACCGCGTCGCAGACGATCTCGGGGTCAAGCCCCGTGAGCGTGATGGTGCCCGCGTCCATGGCTTCCGGACGCTCCAGGGCTTGGCGAAGGGTAACCGCCGGGAAGTTGAGCATGGCGGACTCTTCACTGATGGTGCCCGAATCCGAGAGCGCGCAGGTGGCGTGAAGCTGAAGGGCGTTGTAGTCAAAGAACCCAAAGGGCTTGAGGAAGCGGATTCGCGGGTCGATGGCAACCCCCTCAAGGGCTTCGAGCCGCTTCCGGGTGCGCGGATGCGTGGAGACCACCACGCTCTGATCGTAACGCTTCGCAAGCGTGTTGAGGATTTCGACAATCTTCTTAAGGTTGGTCGGGAAGTCGACATTCTCCTCGCGGTGGCAGCTCACAATGAAGTACTGCTTCGGCTTCAACCCCAGCTTCTCTAAGATGTCCGACTTCTCAATCTGCTCGCGGTACTGCCCGAGCACCTCATACATCGGAGACCCGGTGACGTAAATCTGCCTGTGCGGCAAGCCCTCACTCAAGAGGTGCCGACGCGAGTTCTCCGTGTAGACGAGGTTAAAATCCGCCACGTGGTCAATGATGCGCCGATTGATCTCCTCGGGCACATTGAAGTCGAACGACCGATTCCCCGCCTCCATATGGTAGATCGGGATCTTCATCCGCCGAGCCATGATTCCGGCGATAGCGGCATTGGTGTCGCCCAATATCAGCACGGCGTCCGGACGCTCCTTCGTGAAGATCTCCTCGACCTTAATCAACGTTTCGCCCAGCACATGCCCGAGGCTCGACGTGTCCACGTTGAGGTAGTAGTCGGGCTTACGCAGCCCCAGCTCCTCGAAGAAGACTTGGTTCAGCTCGTAGTCGTAGTTTTGCCCCGTGTGAATCATGCGGTGATCCACGTGCTGGTCGAGAAGCTTGACCACCGCCGCGAGCCGGATAATCTCCGGACGCGTCCCGACGATGCTGAAAACCTTGAGTTTGGATTTTTCCATATCTTAAACCTCTTCTCGGAAGGTGTCCGGATCCTTCTCGTCGTACAGTTCGTTAATCCAGAAGACCGTGTAGAGGTCATCCTCTCCGATGTTGGTGATGTTGTGCGTGTACCACACGGGCATATCGACGAATGCGGGCTTCTCCCCATCCAGCTCGAACGCCACCACTTCCTGCGTGCCCACGCGCCTCAACGCAATCCGCGCCTTCCCCTTAATCACCGCGAAACGCTCCACCTTGCGCGTATGGTAATGGTTGCCCCGCGTGATGCCCGGCTTGGTGGTCGAGAAGGAAACTTGCCCTCCGCCACCGGCGAGCCGCGCAATCTCAACGAAGACGCCTCGGTTGTCCGCATGGCTCTGCAGGGCGAACGGGAAGAAGCTCTTCAGATCGCAGTACCCGCGAAACGCATTAAAAAGCCTCACATGCATCGGCGTGGGCAGAGCCGGAATCACGCCCTGCTCGAAGTACGTCCGCTTGAAATACTGGAAGGTTTTCAGCAACTCCGAAACGCGCCGGACGCCCGTCGGCTCCACGAACCGCTCCGGGGACGCTTCCCCCCGCTCAAGGATTCCCAGGAACGTCGCGCACAGCTCGTTCACATCAATGAGTGGCAACACGCCATCGACGTCGATGCGTGGCTCCTCGCCATGCGTCAGCTGATAGCAGAACGTCGCCACCACCGAGTTGTAGAAGGGGCGCCCATAAGGACCAAAGACGTTCGGCACGAGGCACCCGGTAAACTTGGCGTTGTGCGCTTGCGCCCAGCGCATGAACAGCTCCCGCCCGGCACGCTTGGATTGCCCATAGGGATTATCCCGCGCCTCCTGAATGGAACTGGAAAAGACGATGTGTGGCGCGACGTCTTCGGCTTCCATTGCCGAGATGAGCTGCTCCACAAGCCGGATATTCGTCCGCTTCAAGTTCTCGGGATCGGGGTCGCGATTCACCGCCGCCAGGTGGACAATCGCATCGCACGAGCGCACGAATGCGCGCAACTTCCCCTCGTCCTGAAAGAAGGCATCCTCGAAGGGGACGCGTTCGAACGCCTCGGGGCGCGTCCCGGCGAGGGCGTAGAGGGTGCTCCCGATAAAGCCCGCCTGCCCGGTGATGCCTAGGCGGATCATGCTCAGACTCCGAGGTCGTCGCGGACGCACTTGAGCTTGAGGAGAAGGTGCTTCATTCCCTCAACGTCCAGGCGCGTGGTGTTGTGCGAGTCGTAGTCGTCCACTTGCGCCACGCGCTTGGAGCCTTCCACGAAGAACTTGTCGTAATTCAGCCCGCGGGCGTCGCACGGTATGCGGAAATATTCGCCCAAATCTTCCGACCGCGCCATCTCCTCCCGCGTAACCAGCGTTTCGTACAGCTTCTCGCCGTGACGCGTGCCGATCACCCGGACTTCGTTATCCGCGTGGTACAGCTCCTTCAACGCCTGCGCGAGCGTAGTCAACGTCGCCGCCGGAGCCTTCTGAACGAAGAGGTCGCCATTCTGCCCGTGTTGCCAAGCGTAAATCACCAGATCCACGGCGTCATCGAGCGTCATCATGAAGCGCGTCATCTCTGGATCGGTGATGGTGATGGGCGCGCCCTTCTTAATCTGGTCAATCCACAACGGAATCACCGACCCGCGAGACGCCATCACGTTCCCATACCGCGTGCAGCAAATCGTGGTCTTCGCGTCCAATCCGAGGCTCCGCCCCCGCGCAATCGCCACCTTTTCCATCATTGCCTTGGAAAGCCCCATCGCGTTGATGGGGTAGGCGGCTTTGTCCGTGGAGAGCACGACCACCCGCCCCACGCCATGCGCCACGGCGGACTCAATAACGTTGTTCGTCCCCAGGACGTTCGTCTGCACCGCCTGCAAGGGGAAGAACTCGCAACTCGGCACCTGCTTGAGTGCCGCCGCCGAGAAGACGTAGTCCACGCCTTCCATCACGCCATCTACGCTCTGACGGTCGCGGATGTTGCCGATGTAGAACTTCACTTTGGGGTTTTGCAGGGCGTGGCGCATATCGTCCTGCTTCTTCTCGTCGCGGGAAAAGATGCGAATTTCGCCGATATCCGTGTCGAGAAAACGGGAAAGCACCGCGTTACCAAAACTCCCCGTCCCTCCGGTGATGAGAAGCGTCTTACCCGAAAACGTGCATGGTTCTGTATTCATAGGTAGGAAGTATACCAAAAGCACCCCCTCCCTTCCGCCCTCACCCCCACCCCCGCAACCGAGTTTCCCCTCCCTCCGCACCGCGTTTCCCC
>CAVDHG010000073.1:0-9829 GCA_963608725.1 Agathobacter rectalis
CCGCAACCGAGATTGAGGAGTCTCCGCACCGCGATCGGGTCAATCTCGGTGCGGAGAGAGGGGAAAGTCGGTTGCGGGGGGAGGAGGTTGACAGGGGGGAAGGGGGGTGGGTATACTACCTGGGTAGTTTTGGACAATTCGAGAAGAAGTTGCGCATTAGGGCGCAGGGTGCGTTCGCGGAAAAGAGGAAAGGTGGTTTAAGCATGGCGGAAGGTAGCGTTGAGGGCGTGATGTTGTCGCTCGTGGTGCCGTGTTACAACGAGGAAGCGTGCGTGGAGGCGTTTGTCCGGGAAGTGGACAAGACGGGGTTGGAGGGTCTCGAAATCCTCTTCGTAGACGATGGCTCTTCGGACGGGACGCTCGAAGTGATTAAACGGTTGCACGAACAGGACAAGCGCGTGGGGTACGTCTCCTTCTCGCGCAACTTCGGCAAGGAGGCAGCACTGCTCGCCGGACTGCGGAAGGCGTCGGGGAAGTTCGTGGCGACAATGGACGTCGACCTGCAAGACCCGCCCGCGCTCCTGCCCGAGATGTTGCACGCGCTCCAGCACGAAGGCTACGACAGCGTGGCGACGCGCCGGAGCACGCGGGAGGGCGAGCCGGTGCTACGGTCGTGGTTTGCCCGGCGGTTCTACGAGCTGATGGGTCGCTTCTCCGAGGTGGCATTGGTCGACGGGGCGCAAGACTTCCGGATGATGCGCCGAGAGGTGGTCGACGCAGTGCTGGCGTTGCCGGAGGTGAACCGCTTCACGAAGGGAATCTACCAGTGGGTCGGCTTCCGGACGAAGTGGATTGAGGTCTTGAATGTGGAGCGCGTGGCGGGGCAGACCAAGTGGTCGTTCTGGAAACTCTTCGTTTACGCGCTGCAGGGAATGACAGCGTTCTCGACGGCTCCCCTGTTGGTGGCGTCGTGGCTCGGCTTGCTCTGTTGCGTTTCGTCATTCGTGGCGTTTATGTTCATCTTTGCGAGGGTGTTGATCTTTGGCGAGCCAGTGAGCGGTTGGCCCTCGATGGTGTGCACAGTGATCTTCTTTGGCGGGTTGCAACTCTTCGTGATCGGGATACTTGGCGTCTATCTTGCCAAGCTCTACCTGGAGACGAAACACCGCCCGGTCTATATCGTGCGGGAAGAAACGAAATAACCTCCGCCGATTGAACCCTTAAGTAGGGCGTAACGCCGGCAGTCGCAGTCCGCGACTGCCGGATTTTTGTACTCCCGTCTCCTCCCCTCCGAACCGAGATTGCCCGGTGTCCGCACCGCGTTTACCCCGATCGCGGTGCGGAGACACCTCGAACGCGGTTGCGGGGGTGGAAATGGAAGGGAGGGAAAAAAGAAGCGGTCGAACCGAGTTTGGGGTCTGCCCGGTTCGCGTTTGGGTCGGCTCCGCCTCGCGTCTCCCCCGAAGTCGGTTGCGGGGGTGGGAGGAGAGGGAGGGTTAGAAGACCCAGAGTTTGGCGATGAAGTAGTTGATGACAGTTTCGAGGATGGATACGGTGAGGTTGAGGGCTTCGGGCCACCAACCGTATTCCTCCCGGACGCGGTTAGGATCCGATAGATCCCACCGCATCAGCTTCTCCAAGATAAACCACATCAGGAAAACCGTTAGAGCAGCCGTCCCTACACGGGTGCTATAGAATCCCGCCGCGGACGCCCAGAAACCCGTCTGCGTGTTACTGAACGCCAGCCAGCGCATCATCAGAAACGCAGTCGTGGCAGCGGCAGTCCAGGAGAGAATCTTAGACCAGACGTTGCCGAGCGCGAGGCGTCGGAGGCAGAGAGAGTAGCCGACTTGGCTGACGAGGGTGGAGCACACTCCCGAGAGCCCGTACCAAAAGAGCTCCCAGAAGAGTGCGGGATCCATGAAGTGCGCGATGAAATCAGACAAGGTTCAACGTGCCCTTGTCGAGGAGTTGACGGCAAAGCTGCCAGCACTCGTATTGCATGCGCGGGACGTGGAAGCAACCTTTATAGAGGTTGCCCTTGATGTCGGAGCAGACGCGCCCATCGCGGGAGAGGTAGCCGAACCACCCGCCGTACTGACGGTCGGGGAAGTGGGCGTGCGTCCAGTCGTGGGCGAGGGTGTGCATGCGGGCGTACTTGTCGTTGCCCGTGAGCTGGTAGGCAAGGAGGGAGGCGATGCAGATTTCGTTGTGCGGCCACCAGAACTTCATGTCCTGCCAGTACTCGCTGACGGGGTGGTTGTAGACGTCGCGATAATAGAGGATGCCACCGAACTCCTTGTCCCAACCGCGCTCCCACGACCAATCGAGCATGTCCAAGCCGATACGGATGTAGTCGGGGCGAGAGCGCATCTTGCCCTCGTTCATGATGAACCAGGAGCCTTCGATGGCGTGACCAGGGTTGAGGGTGCGCTCGTCGATGTGGTCGATGATGGAGCCGTCGGGGGCGACAGTCTCCATGACGCAGCGGATTTCGGGCTTGAGGTGGAACTTGACGATGTCTGCGATGGCGCGGTCGATGCGGTCATTGGCTTCTTCGTAGCCGATGCTCTCGCGGAGACGCTGGCAGGTAACGATGTTGATCATCGGGTGCCCGAGTCCGCGCTTGGGGCGCACGTCGGTGAACTTCGGCGGCGTGTCGACGTGGTCGCCGTAGAGCTTGTAGGTCTTGCGGGCGAGGTCGGCATAGAGGTCGGAGCCGGTGAGGCGGGCGTACTCGCCGTAGGCAATGGCGGCGAAGCTCTCCGAGAAGGCATAGCGACGCTTGCGGATGGGATCGCCTCGGCGGGTCATGTGGAAGTACATACGCCCGTCGGCGGGGTCGTAGCAATACTTGCGGAGGAATTCGAGGGTGCCTTTGGCGGCGTGCTCCCATTCGCTCCGGCGTTCGACGTGGTTGCAGAGGAAGCCGAGCGTCCAGGCGAAGCGGCCCTGTTGCCAGACGCCTTTATCGTCGTCGATACGGTTGCCCTGGCGGTCGACGCCTGTCATGATGCCGCCGAACTCCTTGTCGAGCCCGTGCTCCATCCAGAAGGGAATGACATCGCAGAGGAGCCCGTCCCGGTAAACGGTTTCGAGCTTCTGGAGACGTTCCGTGCTTAACATACTATGCGCTCCTTTTCCCACGCTCGGAAGAATCAATCGGCAAGAATGGCAGAAACGGCGTCGGCGCAGATCTTGCGGTCTTCGGCGGAGAGGGAGACGAGGGGCGGGCGGACGGTGGGCATGTCCAAGCCGTGGATCGCCATCATCGCCTTGCCACCAACGACGCCACCATACTTCACGAGCAGGTCGACGATCTTGCAGACCTTCGCCATGCCGGCATCGATGGCGGGCTGATCGGCGTTGCGGTAGGCTTCCCAGATGCCGTAGTAGAGGGGCGCGGCGTAGTTGTAGGTGGAGCCAATGGCGGACTTTGCGCCACAGGCAAGGGCTCCGGCGAACCACTCGTCGATGCCCCAAGTGATGTCATACTTGCCACCGCAGGCGCGCAGGCACCGCTGGAACATATAGAGATCGGGGTAGTTGAACTTGATGCCGGCGAGCTGCGGGATGCGCCCGTCCGCCTTTTGCAGGAACTGCTCCATGTCGAAGGTAACGCCACTCATGCCGGTGTGGTAGTAATAGAAGGGGAGATCCGGCGCGGCGACGAGGACGGCGTTAATGTAATCGATGAGCGAATCGATGCTGCCGGGCTTGAAGAAGTTCGGCGGGACGATGCTGGTGGCGTCCAGTCCCAACTCGGCGGCATACGCGGCGAGGGCGCGGGCGTCTGTAATCGAGAGTGCGCCGACGTGCGCGATGATAAAGAGCTTGCCCTTCGCAGCGTCCGCCCACGCCTTCATGACCTGCTTGCGCTCGTCCACCGAGCAACAGATTCCTTCCCCGGTGGTGCCACAGATGTAGGCTCCGATGACCTTCTGCTTGAGCAACACCTCCACCTGCTGGGGGATCATGTCCAGGTTCAAGCTTCCGTCTGCCCGGAACGGCGTGTGCGGTGCGGCGATCAGTCCCTCTAACTTCTTCATTACAAAGACTCCTTGTGTTCGTTGCAAATCATCACCATTATGGACTTTTCGGAGCCGGAGGGCAAGTCAGCGGGCGCGGAGGGTAACAAAAAAGCCACCCGAAGCGGTTAGGCTTCGGGTGGCTTGAGGTGAAAACGCGGTGCGCGTTAGCGGGAATTACTTGGCGACGAACGGCTCCAGGTGCCAGATGTCGCGGGCGTACTCGGCTATCGTGCGGTCGCTCGAGAACTTCCCGGCGGACGCCACGTTAAGGAGGGACGCCTTGTTCCACGCCTTCGTGTTGCGGTAGAGCTTCTCAATGCGATCCTGAGCGCGAATGTAGTCGGGCAGATCCTTGAGGAGCATGTAGTAGTCGTTGAAGTCCAGGAGGTTCTTGAGGAGCGGCTCGAAGAGTCCGGGCGTCATTAGCGAGAAGACGTTGCGACGGATCATGTCGAGGGCGCGCTTAATCTCGGGGTTGCTCTCGTAGATTTCGCGGGAGTTGTAGGTGGGGCGGAGCTTCTCGACTTCCTCAGTCTTGAGACCGAAGATGACGATGTTCTCGTCGCCGACTTCCTCTGCGATTTCCACGTTCGCGCCGTCGAGCGTGCCGAGGGTAACGGCGCCGTTGAGCATGAGCTTCATGTTGCCCGTGCCGGAAGCCTCCGTGCCGGCGAGGGAAATCTGCTCGGAGACGTTCGCCGCGGGGATGATCTTCTCGGCGAGCGAGACGCGGTAGTCGGGCAGGAACGCCACCGAGAGGCGTCCGCGCACAAGCGGATGGCTGTTGACCACCTCTGCCACGCCGTGGATGAGGCGGATGATCAGCTTGGCAATCCAATAGCCCGGAGCCGCCTTCGCGCCGAAGACGAAGACCCGCGGGTAGACGTCGAGGTCGGGCTTCTCAATCAGGCGATTGAACTGCACGATAATGTAGAGCACGAGCAGGAGCTGACGCTTGTACTCGTGGAGACGCTTGACCTGGACGTCGAAGATGGCGTCGGGGCTGACTTGGAAGCCGAGCGTGTTGAAGATGGTGTTCGCGAGGATCTGCTTGTTGGCGCGCTTGATCTCGGCGAACCGCTCCAGGAAGGAGGCGTCCTTGGCGTAGGGCTTGAGCTTGGCAAGCTGCGAGAGGTCGGTGATCCACCCTTCGCCGATGGTCTCCGAGATTAAGCTCGCCAGGCGCGGATTCGCCTTCAGGAGCCAACGGCGTTGCGTGATGCCGTTGGTCTTATTGGAGAAGTGGTCGGGCATAATCTCATAGAAGTCCTTGAAGATGGTCTTCTTCAGGATCTCGGTATGCAACGCCGCCACGCCGTTGACCGCGCAGGTGCCCACGAGGCAGAGGTTCGCCATGCGCACGTAGCGATCGCCCGTTTCGTCGATAAGGCTCATCCGTTGCAGACGGGCAACGTCGCCGGGATAGAGGTTGGCGATCTGCTGGAGGAAGCGGGCGTTGATCTCGTAGATAATCTGCATGTGCCGAGGCAACACGCGCTCCATCAGGGGGATCGACCACCGTTCGAGTGCCTCGGGGAGCACCGTGTGGTTGGTGTAGCCCGTGCAGGCGCGGACGAGCTTCCACGCCTCGTCCCAGTCCAGCCCCTCCACGTCCACGAGGATGCGCATCAGCTCGGGGATGACGAGCGTGGGGTGCGTGTCGTTAAGCTGAATGAAGGCATACTTCGGCAAGTGCCTCCACTCGTGCTCCTCCTCCCGGAAGCGCCGCAGAATGTCATGGACGCTCGCCGCCACGAAGAAGTACTGCTGGCGGAGGCGCAACTCCTTGCCCTGCGTGGTGGAGTCGTTCGGGTAGAGCACCTTGGTAAGGTTTTCGGCAATAACCTTATTCTCCACCGCCTCAACGTAGTCGCCCCGGTTGAACTCGTCCAACGAGAACTCGTTGGTCGCCTGTGCGCTCCAGAGCCGAAGCGTGCCCACCGTGGTGCCCTTGTAGCCTACCACCGGCAGGTCGTACGGGACGGCTTGGACTTGCTGCGCGGGCACCCAGACCCACTCGTCGCGCCCCGTCCGCCCCGTGTAGTGCTCCACGTGCCCGCCGAAGCCGACGAGGCAGGTGTACTCCGGGCGTTGGATTTCCCAGGGGTAGCCATACTTGAGCCAGTTGTCCGGCTCCTCGCGTTGCTCGCCCTGAACGATGCGCTGACGGAAGATGCCGTAGTCGTAACGCAAGCCGTAGCCCGTCGCCGGCAGGTTGAGCGTCGCGAGCGAGTCGAGGAAGCACGCCGCAAGTCGCCCCAGACCGCCGTTGCCCAGCCCGGCATCCATCTCATAATCCCGCAGGCGGTTCCAATCCAGCCCCAGGGAGTCCATCGCCTCCCGGCACTGTTGCTCCAGCCCGAGGTTGATGACGTTGTTGCCCAAGAGCCGCCCGATGAGGAATTCCAACGAGAGATAATACACCCGGCGCACCTTCGCCCCGCGGTACGCATCCTGCGTCGCCATCCAGCGGTCAACGATGCGGTCGCGCACGGCATAAGCCAGAGCCTTGTAACAATCGCGCTCGGTAGCGCGGTCGCCACTCTTCGCCAGCGAGAAGCGCATATTCCAAAGGAAGTCCTGCGCGAGTCCCTCTGCGGTGAGTTCCACGGAAGGGTGGTTGCCGGGGAGTGTCACGTTCCCGGTCTGAGCTTCGGATGCTGCCATAGTAGTCTCCCTCAATGCCACAACGTGGCGCGTTAGATTTTGTTCCGGGCTTCGTTGACGCGGAGCCGGCGACCCATCACGTTCTTGTCGTGCATCGCCTTAATCGCGCTCTCCGCCTCCGGGCGAAACACCATCTCCACGAATCCGAACCCTTTGCTCCGGTGCGAGTGGTGATTCTCCACCACGCGAGCCCGCTTCACGGTGCCGAACTTGGCGAACGCCTTGCGCAGTTGCTCACTGGTCATATCATAGCTGAGATTGCCCACATAGATCTCGATCGATTCGCGGGGCCCTTTATCGGCACCTTTGCCGAAGAGCTTGAGAATGAACGAAAAGGGATTCATGAGTGTCTGTTTCCTTCTGTTTGCTTCTGCTTGCCGGGGGCTATGCTTCGCCTCCGGCTTCGAGTCCTCAGTGTTGTTCCCCGAGGAAGCCCGAGAGTTTCTTGATGCGCGAGGGATGGCGCAGCTTACGCAGTGCCTTCGCCTCAATTTGACGAATGCGTTCACGGGTAACGTTGAACATCTTCCCGACCTCTTCAAGCGTCCGGGAGAAGCCATCCGTCAACCCGAAGCGGTAGTCCAAAACCTGCCGCTCGCGTTCGTTCAGGGAGTAGAGCACCTCACGGAGGCGCTCCTTCATCAGGACTGCCGAAGCGGCGTCTTCCGGACGTTCCGCCCCCTTGTCCTCGATAAAATCGCCAAAGTGCGCGTCATCCCCATCGCCCACCGGGCTTTGCAGGGAGATCGGCTGTTGCGCCATGCGGCAGACCGCTCGGACGCGCTCCGGCGGCACGTTCATCTCTTCTGCCGTCTCTTCCGGCGTCGGCTCGCGCCCAAGCTCTTGCACCAACTTCTTCTGCACGCGCAGGAGCTTGTTGATGGTTTCGATCATGTGCACCGGGATGCGGATCGTGCGCGCCTGGTCGGCAATCGCACGCGTCGCCGCCTGCCGAATCCACCACGTGGCATAGGTCGAAAACTTATACCCACGCGTGTACTCGAACTTCTCCACCGCCTTCATCAAGCCCGTGTTCCCCTCCTGAATAAGGTCGAGGAAACTCAGCCCGCGGTTCATGAACTTCTTCACGATGGATATCACCAGGCGCAAGTTGGCTTCCACCATTTCCTTACGCGCCTGTGCCCCTTCGCGCAACGCGCCGCGCAACGTCTCAAACTGCTTCACGAAATCTTCTGCCGACATCCCGAACGTCGCCAGAATCGCCGCCTTCTTCTGCTCCACCTCTGCCAACTTCATCTCGCGCTTCTTGCTCTTGCCTTGGCGCGTGAGTTCCCGCTGGCGCAGGAGAAGCTCCTTATACGGCGCGAAGTACGCATCGTCCGCCGCCTTGCAGATGTCCTCGAGCCTCTGATGCTTGAAGTAGAGACCTGCCCCCGTGTCCACTTCGCTCGCTTCCGGGCGAGGCGGCTTAAGGGTGTAATCTGCTAGGAGCTTTTCGCAAAGCGCATTCACGCGCCTCTGCGCGTTGGATAGGGCGCGCTTGTTATTCGGGTCGGTGGCTGTTAACGCCGCATACGCCTTCGCCATGCTTTCTGACATCGCCCGGAGCTTTTCCTGCTTGGGCTGGCGAAGCTCCACATACCGGTCGCGACTCTCCTTGTACTTATCGGAGACCACGCGGTCGAACCGCTCGCGCCCAACGTCAAGCCCCTGCAACACGTCCGCGTACATCTTGGGTGCCACCGGCAAGCGGTTGAAGGTGTCGACAATCACCGCCTCGCTCTTCTCAATGCGCTTGCAGATTTCCACTTCCTGCTCGCGGGTGAGGAGTGCCACTTGCCCCATCTGGTGCAGGTACATCCGGATCGGGTCATCGGCGTAGTCGACGCGCCCCGAGGCAATCTCCTCGCTCTGCTCTTCGACCGCGTTCTCAAAATCCTCTTCCGGGACAACCTTGATGCTCAACGCGCTCAGGATGTTCAGGTAGAGGTCTATCTCCGAATCCTTGATCACATCCTTCGGGAGCGTTTCGTTAACCTGCCGAATCGACAACACGCGGCTCTGCTTCTCGGCGAGCGCATACAGTTGCTTGATGCGCTCCCGGCACTCCTCGCGCTCCTCGAGCGCATCGAGGTCTTCCCAGACCCGTTGCTTCTTCGCTTCCTCTTCCGACTGCGTGAAGACGCCGCGCACGCTCGAACCCGCCTGCAAACCGCCCAGCCCGGCATCGCCTTCCTCGGCAAACGCCTCCTCGTCGTCAACCGGCGAGGTGTTCCGCTGAACCGTCTTCAACACGCCACGGTGTTGCACCTCATCGTAGAGCACGCCACCAACGTTTTCAGAATCGTTGTAATCGCCCAGGTCAGCCGTTACGTCCTCTTCCGTGGGGAGCATTTCCGCATCAAAGGCTTCTTCCGCCTCCTCTGCCTTCGCCTTCTTGCCCCGACCCTTGCGCTTCGCACCAAGGGCTTCAGCAAGCGTTACCGGCTCATCGTCATCGAAGTCCGGAGCCTCCGGGAGCACTTCCTGCTTCGGAGCCGACTTCTTCGGAGCGGGCACAGGCTTGGAGACCGCTTTTGCCTTGGGAGCCGTCGCCCCCTTCGCCGTCCCCTTCGCCTTGACCTCGTCCTTCTCGCTCGCCTTCTGCTTAAACGCCTTAAGCGTCTCCTTCAAATTCTTGCCGAGCTTGACGTCCGCCTGCTTCCCGGCATCCTTCGCCGTCGCAACCTTCTTAACCGGCGCGACCGCTTTGGGCGCGGGCTTCTTCGCGACGGGTTTACTCGTTGCCTTGGGGGCGACCCTTGCGGGCTGGGCTTTGACCGCGACCTTCTTCGCCGGAGCCGACGGCTTTACGGGAGCCTTCGCAACCGGGCGGACGGGTTTTGCTGTTGCCTTCTTGGGCGCACTGGTCTTGGGGGCGACCTTCCCCTTCGCCGGGGACTTCTTCACGCTCGCCGGAGCGGGCTTCTGCACCTTCTTGGGTGCGGATCTAACCTTCACCGGGGACTTCTTTGCACTTGCTGGTGCCTTGCCTGTAACAGGCTTAACCGCCTTTTTTGCGGGTTTAGAGACGGCATTTTGAGTTACCTTGCCCTTTGGCGTAACTTTCTTAACCTGCTTACCGGATCCGGATGTCTTTGCCATAACGTGCACCTGCTTCTGAATGGATGACCTCCCGCCCACGCGGATATGTCAATAACCATTATACTGAATATACCACACCTCCTCCC
>CAVDHG010000074.1:0-9817 GCA_963608725.1 Agathobacter rectalis
GTCCGCACCGCGTTTGACCCAATCTCGGTGCGGAGACCGGGCAAACTCGGTTCAACCCCACCTCTCCTCGCAACCGGGATCGAGGTGTCTCCGCACCGCGTTTGACCCAATCTCGGTGCGGAGAGACCCCAAACTCGGTTGCGGGGGGATTTCCGGGACGAGCGCGGGTGAGTTTGCATAAGTGCTTGAGTTTTCGATGGGCGATTCGCGTCTTTTTCGGAATAAACCCTTGCCCTTTCCGGGGATGCGCCGAAAAGGGCGCAAATCGGGGGCGCAAGCGGAGCAAAAGTGAACCCAAAAAGAGGGGTGTCCGCACCGCGATCGAGGCGAGTCCGGTTCGCGTTTGGGGTAAACGCGGTGCGGAGAGACCCCAAACTCGGTTGCGGGGGTGGGCGGGGGGAGGGAAGTATGGTAGAATAAGCAGTATTATGCGCTTTTGTGTTTTGGCTTCGGGAAGTGGTGGAAATGCCACCTATGTGGCAGGGGGCGGTGTACGGGTCTTAATCGACGCCGGGCTGTCATGTCGAGAACTAGAGAAGCGGTTGGAGTCGCAGGGCTTAGATCCGAACGGCTTGGACGGCATCCTCATTACGCACGAACACGTTGACCACGTGAACGGGCTTTCGCGGTTTGTGGCTCGGCATCCGGTGCCGGTTTTCGCGAACGAGGGGACGGCGGCGGTGGTGGAGCGTCAGTGTCGCCTGGCGAAGCGTCCGGTGCCGGAGTTCGCCATTTTCGAGTCGTCCGTGCCCTTCCTCCTGGGGGATCTGACGGTGCTCCCGGTGCGCATCTCGCACGACACGGCTGAACCCGTCGGCTTCACCTTCTCGGATGGCGAAACGCAGTTTGGCTTCTTCACGGACTTAGGAATCATCTCGCGGGATGTTGCCCTCGCCGCGGCGCATTGCCGTGCGCTGGTGTTGGAGTCCAACCACGACGTGGATATGCTCTGCCACTCGGGCAGACCCTACGCTTTAATCTCGCGCATCGCCGGCGCGTCCGGGCACCTCTCGAACGAACAAGCTGCCGAGCTGATCCGCCAGATGTGCCCGGCGGGTCTGAAGCGTCTGGTGCTCGCGCATCTCTCGGGAGAGTGCAACCAGCCCGCCGTGGCAGAGCAAGTCATGCGAACGGCTCTGCGCGAGGTGGGGCGAGAGGACGTGCAACTCTGCGTGGCGCAACAAGATCAACCCCTCGAACTCATGGAGGTGTAAGGCATGGACGTTTCGGATGTGGCATTGAAGGCGCGCCTCGTAGACGTGGCGATGCGGCGGAGTCCGGCAGACCTCGTGGTGCGCGGGGGGCGAATCTTCGACCTGGCAACCGGCGAACTGCGCATGGCGGACGTTGCCATCGTGGGCGAGACGATTGCCGCCGTTGGGCTGGGCTACGAAGGCAACCGCGTCCTAGACGCTCGGGGGCTGACCGTGGTTCCCGGCTTCGTGGACGCGCATTGCCACATCGAATCCTCCCTCGTGCGCCCCTACGCCTGGGAGGAGCAGGTGTTGCGCCACGGGACGGTTTCGGCGGTTTGCGACCCGCACGAACTGGCGAATGTCTGCGGCACGAAGGCGCTCGACTTCTTCCTGAAATCTGCCGAGGGGATGGTCATGCGCCTGCAGGTGCAGGCTCCCTCGTGCGTGCCGGCGTTGCCCTCGGAGGAGGCGGGGGCTGTCCTCAACGCGGAGGCTCTCGCTCCCTATGCGAAGACCTGCGCCCTGGCGGAGATGATGAACGTGCCGGGCGTCCTGGGGAAAGACCCGGATGTGCTCTCCAAGCTGGTCGCGTTCGGCTCGCGCCCGGTTGATGGGCACGCGCCACTCGTCCCGGAAGACGGCTTAAACGCGCTTGCGGCGGTGGGCGTGGCGAGCGATCACGAGTGCTCCTCCGTGGAGGAAGCGTTGGGTAAACTCCGCTTGGGGTGGACGGTCTTCGTTCGCCTCGGGAGCGTGGGCAAGAACCTTAAGACGATGACCTCCCTCTTCACGTTGACCACCTGCGACCACTTGTGTTTCTGCACGGACGACGCCGACGCCCTTGACCTCCTTGAGCATGGGCACTTGGAGAACGCCGTGCGCCTGGCGGTGAATGCCGGGTGCGACCCGCTGGCAGTCTACCGCTCGGCGTGCCTAACGCCTGCTCGGCACTTCGGGTGGCGCGGGCGAGGACTCGTCGCTCCGGGTTACGCCGCCGACCTCGCGCTCATCGATGGGCTCGCCTCCTGCAACGTCCGCCACGTGGTTTGCCGTGGGCGGGAAGTCGGGGACGAGACCTTCGCGGCGCGTCCGCCCGAGCCGGACTTTACAGCCTTCCTCAACACGGTGCTCTGCCGAGAATTGAAGGCGGAGGACTTCGCCGAGCCGAGCGATGAAGTCGGAATCGGCATTGAGGAGGGGACGCTCCTCACGAAGGTCGTTTCGCGGAAGGAAGCGCGGGGCGACCGCGCCACCTGCGCCCTGATTGCCCGCCACGGGAAGAGCGACCGCATTGGGAAGACGTGGGTGCACGGCTTCGGGTTGCGCCGGGGTGCACTCGCTTCGACCGTCGGGCACGATTCGCACAATATGTGCGTGGTGGGCGCGGATACGGAGTCTATGGCGATTGCTGCCAACGCCCTGCGCACGAGCGGAGGCGGGTTCGCCGTGGCGGTGGGCGGGAAGGTAACGTGTTTGCCGCTGCCCTTGGGCGGGCTGATGAGTGTGCGCTCGGTGGAGGAAACGGCGCAGGGACTTGCCACCTTGCGCGAGGCAGCGAAGGAGACGGGTACGACGCTTTCGACCCCCTTCCTCGTGCTGGCGTTCCTCCCGCTCCCGGTCATCCCTTCGGCGCGGTTGACGCTCGAAGGTTTCCAAGAGGTGCGCTTCTAGAGGTTTGCTCGCGCCCAGATTCGGCAGAGAAAGGATGGAGTAGATGAAACAGCTGATTGCAACGGAGATCCAAGACGCGATGGCGAACGCCTCGTGGATACGCCGGATGTTCGAAGCCGGGGCTGAGCTGAAGCAGAAGTTCGGCGCAGAGAACGTCTTCGACTTCTCCCTCGGGAATCCCGATGTGCCCCCGCCGGAGAAGACGCGGGAGGTGTTGCACGCTTTGGCGGAGAGCGCGGTGCGCCCGTGCGGGCTCGGGTACATGCCCAACGCCGGTCTCCCTGCCTTCCGCGAAGGTGTGGCGAAGAAGCTTGCGCAGGAGCAGGGAGTGCCCGTGGAGGCGCGCCATGTGATTGCGACGGTGGGCGCGGCGGGAGCGTTGGTTGCCTTCTTCCGGGCGGTGCTGGAGCCGGGCGACGAAGTCTTGGTGCCCGCGCCCTACTTCGTGGAATACGGTTTCTACTGCGGGCACTTCGGGGGCGTGTTGCGTCCGGTGCCGATGGAGGGGCCCGACTTCGCGCTCGACGTCGAGAAGCTCCTCGCGCAGGTTACCGAGCGCACGCGGGTGATCCTCTTCAACTCCCCGAACAACCCCACCGGCGCCATCTACTCCGCCGAGGCTCTGCGCCGCCTTGCCGAGGCGATCGACCGCCTGAACGCCACGCGTCCGCGCCCGATCTACCTCCTTGCCGATGAGCCATACCGCGTCTTTGCCTTCGATGGCGCAGTCGTCCCGCCGGTGCTTGCCCTTTCGCCCTACGCAGTTGTCCTGGGCTCTTTCTCCAAGAGCCTCTCGCTGGCGGGCGAGCGCGTGGGCTACGTGGCGGTCAATCCCGCGCTCGAAGGCGTCGAAACCCTCCTCGCCGCGCTCACGCTCACGAACCGCACGCTCGGCTACGTCAACGCGCCTATCCTCGGTCAGAAGCTCGCGACGGCTCTCCTCGATGAGCGCGTAGACCTCTCCATCTATGACGCACGCCGTCGCGCCATGGCTCGCGTGCTGGAATCGGCGGGGCTGCGCTTCACCCTTCCTCGCGGGGCGTTCTACTTCTTCCCGGAGACGCCGGGGGGCGACGACGTGGCGTTCTGCGGGAAACTCTTAGAGGAGGGCATTATCGCGGTGCCGGGGCGTGGCTTTGGGATGCCCGGCTATATGCGCCTCTGTTGCGCCGTAGACCTCGACATCATTGAACGCTCCGCGCCAGCCTTCCGCAAGGCGTGCGCCACACGTTAACCATGAGTGCCTCGCGCCGGGAAGCCATCTTTGCGCTGACGCTGTGGCGCACGCGGGGCGTCTACCCTGCGCTGACCCTCAAGACCGCGCAGGAGCGAGCCTTCGCTTCGGAGCTGACCGGTGCGACCCTGCGCCACCTCTCCGCCATTGAGTGGGTGATTGCCCAATGCGTGAAACGGCTTCCTTCGGGCGACCTGCGTCAAGCCCTCTGCGTGGGCGTGGCGCAACTGCTCTACCTGCCGAGCGTGCCGGAGTATGCCGCGATCGCCGAGACCGTCAACGCCGTTAAGCCCATCGGCAAGGATGCCGCCCGCTTTGTCAACGCCGTGCTCCGGCGCATCCAGCGCGAGAAGTCCACTCTCCTTTCCGCCCTCGAACGCCAGCCCGAGCCGATTCGGCGCAACGTCCCGCCCGCCTTGTGGACGCGGTGGGTGGCGCACTTTGGGCACGAGCGCGCCGTCGCCCTCGCCGAGGCAATGGCAGAGCCTGCGCACGTCTCTATCCGCCCGCTCCCGCCCTTCGGTGCACCGGCGACCTGTTCGCCCCACCCGGATGACCCGCAGGGTTCTTTCATCGTGCCCGGCGGCGTGCGCGTCGAGAGCCTGCCGGGTTTTGCGGAGGGGCACTTCGTTGTCCAAGATCCTGCCACGCGCCACGCCGTCGAGCTTCTGGATGTCCACCCCGGACAACGCGTCCTCGACGCCTGTGCAGCCCCCGGCGGGAAGACCGCGCAGATCGCCTCGCGCCTCTTTGCTTCCGGCGACCGCTCCGGACGCCTCACCGCCAACGAAGCGAGCAAGGCGCGTCTCCCGCTCTTGGAGGATACGGTCAGGCGTTGTGCGCCGTCGCTCCCCATCGAGATCACGGCTCTCGACGCCACGGCACTCCCCGAAACTCAGACCTTTGACCGCATTCTCCTCGATGTGCCGTGCAGTAACACGGGAGTCTTCGGTCGGCGGGCGGATGCGCGGTGGACGTGGTCGGAGCGCAAGATGTCCGCCCTCTGCCAGACGCAAACCGCGCTCCTTTCCTCTTGTGCCTTGCGCCTTGCCCCTGGCGGACGCCTGGTCTACTCCACCTGCTCCCTCGAACCCGAGGAGAACGAACGGCAGGTCGAACACTTCCTATCTACCCATCCCGACTTCGAGCAAGTCGACTCCCGCCGCGTCTTCCCCGAGGGTGGACACGACGGTGCTTTTGCCTCCGCTCTCACCCGCCACCCCTAACTCCCCCGCAACCGAGTTCGGGGTCTCTCCGCACCGCGTTTGACCCAAACGCGAACCGGGCAGACCCCAAACTCGGTTCGACCACCCCACTTTTCACCCTCTTTTACAAAAATGTAAAAGCTCGACTTTCTTACCCCCTTGAACCGCGTTTCCCCTCCGTCCGCCTCGCGTTTGCCTTCCGTCCGCCTCGCGTTTGACCCAAACGCGGTGCGGGGAAGTTATGAACACAAATCGGGAGTTATGAACACGACTATCGACAATCTGTTCATAAGTCCCCTTTTCCCCACCCCTCCGCACCGCGATCGGGTCGTCTCCGGTTCGCGTTTGGGTCGAACGCGGTGCGGAGAGACCCCAAACGCGGTTGCGGGGCAAAACCGGACTCAGCCTTTACAAAAATGTAAAAGAATCGGGCGGAAAAAGTCGAAGCTTCAAGAAAGAGAAGGCGTTATGCGTTGTCGGGGGTGAGCGGGGCTTTGAGGGGGCGGAAGGGAGGGTGTAAACTTGAGAACGCACCCCGCGAAAGGGAGGAAAACGGGCAAGCGAAGGGGAGGTTGACTTGTTATATAATGGGCGCGTTTAGCTCCCGGAGTAATGACATGAAGAAAGTGATTTTAGGGATTGTCCTGCTTCTTATCATTGGTGGTGGCGTGGCGTGGCTCCTGTTGCGTCCGCAGACGCCGAAGTCGACCATCGCTTATAAGACGGATGCCCTAACGCGTGGGCAGACCGTGCAGACCATCCGCGCCACCGGCACGATTGAGCCGGAAGACCTCATCGATATTGGTGCGCAGATCACCGGGCAGATCATGGCGTTCGGCACGGACACCGAAGGGCGGGAGGTCGACTACTGCTCGGTGGTGAAGAAGGGGCAGCTCCTCGCCCGCATTGACGACGTTACGTATAAGGCAGAGGTTACGATCGCCCAAGCCAACCTCACCACAGCCAAAGCCAACCTTGCCGAAGCCGAAGCCGAAGTGGTGCAACTCACCGCCAAGCTCCGCCAAGCCGACCGCGATTGGGCGCGCGCCCAGAAGCTCGGCGTGGGCGATGCCCTGTCGCAAAAGGACTTCGACGCCTATCAGAGCGCTGCCGAATCCGCCGCCGCCAACCTGGACGTTGGGAAAGCGAAGATTGAGCAAGCCAAAGCCTCGATAGCGCAAGCCCAGGCACAACTGGAGAAGGCGGAGCGAAACCTCTCCTATTGCGACATTCTCTCGACCGTCGATGGCGTGGTGATCGACCGGCGCGTGAACATCGGGCAAACCGTTACCGCCTCCATGAGCACGCCTTCGCTCTTCCTCGTGGCAAAGGATCTGCGCCGAATCGAAATCTGGGTGCCGGTCAACGAGGCGGACATCGGCTCGATCAAGGTGGGGCAACGCGTCCGCTTCACGGTCGACGCCTTCTCCGGGAAGACCTTTGAAGGCTCCGTGGGGCGCGTGCGCCTCAATGCGTCCATGACCTCCAACGTCGTAACTTACACCGTCGAAGTCGCCACGGAGAACCCCGATGGCTTGCTCTTGCCGTACCTGACGGCGAATGTCAGCTTCATCCTTGCCGAGTCTCCGGCGGACTCCCTGCTCGTGCCCGTTGCCGCGCTCCGGTGGCGCCCCGAGGGCTGGGAAGAACCCGAGGCGTTGAAGGGTAAAGACGTGCTCTTCGTCCAGAACGCCATGGGTCAGCCTTGCCCCGTTGCGGTGCGCACGGGGGTGAGTGACGACGTCCACGTGGCAATCGAAGCGGAGGAACTCGACGCCGGGGATGCTGTCATTACCGGCACGCTCACCGCCATCGAGGTGGAGCAAGCCTCCGCCGCCGGTGAGAATCCCTTCCTGCCCAAGCCTCCGAAGTTTGGCAAAAAGAACAATCCGCCCCCGCGCCCCTAAGTCGCACGCCATGGACGCCTCCCCGCGAACACTCATTGAACTGCGCGACCTGCGCAAGACCTACCGCCTGGGCGATGTGGAAGTGCCCGTTCTCAAGGGCATCTCCATGACCGTGAAGGAAGGGACGCTCATGGCGCTGATGGGTCCTTCCGGTGGCGGGAAGTCGACGTTGATGAATATCCTCGGCTTCCTCGACACCCCCACGGGCGGGCAGTACCTCCTAGACGGGCGCGACGTTACCACCCTCTCAGCCAACGCCCGCGCCGACCTGCGTAACGAGCGCATCGGCTTCGTCTTCCAAAACTTCAACCTCCTTGCCCGCACCTCCGCCTTAAAGAATGTGCTCATGCCTTTGGAGTATGCGCGTAACCGGCAGAGCGCAAAGGAGGAACGCGCTTGGGCGGAGAGTCTCCTCGAGCGCGTGGGGCTTGCCGACCGCATGGAGCACCAGCCCGCGCAGATGTCCGGCGGTCAGCAACAGCGCGTCGCCATCGCTCGCGCCCTCGTGAACCGCCCCAAGATCCTCTTCGCCGATGAGCCGACGGGGAACCTCGACTCCAAGACCTCCGAGGAAGTGCTTGAGATGTTCCAGGAGCTTAACGCTCGCGAGGGGCTGACCATCGTCCTCGTTACGCACTCTCCGGAGGTCGGAGCCTGCGCCAAGGAGGCTTGCCACATTAAAGATGGACTCGTGGTGGGCGGGGCTTACACCGAAAGGGCGGGGCAATGAATCTGGTTCTCCGGCAAATCGGGGCTGCCTTTATCTCGCTGAGGCGCAACATCCTGCGCTCGCTCCTGACCATGCTCGGGATCGTCATAGGCGTGGCGGTGGTTATCACGATGATGGAAATCGGCGCGGGCGCGTCGAAGTCCATTAAAAGCTCTATCTCGAACATGGGCACGAACGTGATGATGATCTGGCCCTCCGCCGTCAAGACCGCCGGCATCAGCTCCGGCTCGGGAGGCACGGTTACCCTCACCGAGGGCGATTGCGACGCCATCGCCGCCGAGTGTCGCTCCGTCCAAGCCGTTACGCCATCCCTCTCCCGGCGTGGCATCCAGGCGATCGCGGGCAATCGCAACTGGACGCCCTTCGTTGTCTACTCCGGCAATGAGAACTACTTCACCGTCCAATCCTGGGGCGAACCCGCCTCCGGGCGGTACTTCACCCGCCGAGAGGTGGACGTTGCTGCCTGCGTGTGCGTGATCGGGCAGACCGTTAAGGACGAGCTCTTCCCCGGGCAGGAAGCCGTCGGGCAAGACCTGCGCCTGAACAGTGTGCTCTTCCGGATCATCGGTGTGCTCCCGCACAAGGGCGCGAACATGATGGGCATGGATCAGGACGATACGGTCATCGTGCCGTGGAAGACCATGCGCAACCGCCTCTCGCGCTCGGGAAGTTCGGCAACCGGTTCCTCGGGCAGCAGCTCCTCCTCCACGTCCACCACGTCCTCAACCAGCGACGTCTATCCCGAGAGCTCCACCACCATCTACCCCGAGCGAGACTCCGTCCAGGCGCAGAACTATCCCCTCCCGGTGCGGTTCAACAACGTCAACCAAATCACCGTCTCCGCCAAAACGCCCGAGCAGGTTGCCGACGCCATGGAGCAGATTAGCGCGGTGCTCCGGCGCAGACACAACATCCAGCCGGGCGCGGAAGACGATTTCTCCATCCGCGATATGTCCGAAATGCTCAAGACCATGACCGCCACCAGCGGGCTGATGACGACGCTCCTCCTCATCGTCGCCATGCTCTCGCTCGTCGTCGGAGGCGTGGGCATTATGAACATCATGCTCGTGAGCGTAACCGAGCGCACCCGCGAGATTGGCTTGCGGATGGCGGTCGGCGCACGGGGTTCGCGCATCTTGTCGCAGTTCCTCACCGAATCCGTCCTCCTCTGCCTGATGGGCGGACTCGTCGGAATCGGGGTGGGGCGGTGCGCTTCGCTCATCATTGCCCGCGTGTTGGGCTGGCCCGTAAGCGTCTCTGCCGGGGCGATCCTCCTCTCTGCCGGCGTCTCGGCATTCATCGGCGTGGTCTTCGGATTCTACCCCGCCTGGCGCGCCAGCCGTCTTAACCCCATCGATGCCCTCCGCCATGAATAACTCGCAAGCCTCGACTCCTGCTCCCACGCCCGAAGCCCTCCTGAGCGCGGCGCGCAAAGTGGCACTCAATGCCTACGCGCCCTTCTCGCACTTTACTGTGGGCGCGGCACTGCTCGGCGAGGATGGCAAGGTCTACGCCGGGTGCAACGTCGAAAACGCCTCCTACGGGCTTACGCTCTGCGCGGAGCGCAATGCGCTTTTCCATGCCGTTGCCGAGGGGTGCCGAGCCTTCCGTGCGCTCGCGATCGTTGCCCCGCACGCGGTTCCGCCCTGCGGAGCCTGCCTCCAAGTGCTCTCGACCTTTTGCAAACCCGACCTTCCGATCTACTTAGGTGATTTAACCTCCCAAGACTTCCGGACGACTTCCCTCTCCGAACTCTTTCCTTCCCCCTTCTCCCTCTAACCGATTTTCCCACCCCTCCGCACCGCGATCGGGGTCTTCCCGGTTCGCGTTTGGGTCAAACGCGGTGCGGAGAGACCCCAAACTCGGTTGCGGGG
>CAVDHG010000075.1:0-9782 GCA_963608725.1 Agathobacter rectalis
TGACCGGCTCGAAATCGTCTGCGGCGGTGCGGAGACAATCGGCGAGAGCCTCGCGGGCTTTGGAATAGGAAAAAGTCTGCATACGTGTTCCCCTTTCTGCGTCCTTATTGTACAGAAACCCTGCACAACTTTCAACCCTCCTTGTCTCCACCGCCCCCACCCCCGCAAGCGGGGTGGGGGAGAGGAGGCTCAAAGGCTGTCCGTGACGGGGTTTTGTGAACGGCGTTCGGTTGTTTGACGTGGTTTCGTTCGGTCGATTGTCATACTTTCGTTCGGTCGATTGTCGCGATTTTGTTCGGTTAATTGACGGAACCTTCGGTGGCGACCTCCTCCACGCCCGCAAGCGGGGCGGGTTGACGGGGGAGGGGGGGAGTTGTTATCTTTAGGCTGTCTCTCAGAGGGCAGGGAGATGTCCGGCGGGTAGTTGCGAACCGCGAACCAGCTTTGCCCCTAGGCTCCGAGTTGTGGGGCGGGGTTAAGGCGGGGGCGACCGGTAAGCTTCGAACTGGCGGGGCGGGATTGAGTTGAGGAATGAAAGGGCGGGAAGATGAAGCGGATTGTATGCACGATTGCGTTGATGGGGCTTGCAGGAGCACTCCAAGCCGTAACCTATAGCTGGAACGCCACGTCCAAGGCGTTCGTGGATGGCGACGGTAACAAGTTGGGAGCCTATGCCTCCATCACCTCGCTGGCGTTCGCGATTCAAAGTCAGGGCACGCGGGACGACGTCGCGCACGCCTTCTTCGCCATCCAGCAGGTCGGCACGGATGGGACGACGACCGACCTCGTTGGGCTGCGCGTCGAGCAGGTGCCGGGTACTTCGACGTACCGCTCGGTCTACACCATCAACGGCAAAACCTACACCAGTAAGCTCACCAACTTCTGGGGTGGTGAGCCGGACAAGGATCGGGTTCTTACGCGGTTCGTCTTTTCCGATGCTCAAGACGGCATCTTTACCACGGTCGAAGCCTCGACGCAAAACGGCTCAGGGGGTTACGGAGACACCTTCTCGAACGAGACCTTCGACTTCCGCGGGAAGAGTTTCGACCTGGTGACGATGTTTGACGAAACGAACCTCATTTCGGCGCAAATCACGATTGAAGGGACGCCGTTGCCAGAGCCGGGGGTGGTGGCGTTGCTCGCGTTGGGCGTGGGAGCTGTGGCGTTGAGGCGGAGGGCGTGAGGGAAAAGGGGGCGCGCTTGACCGAGGGCATTCTCTTCGGTATACTTCTCCTAGTAAATGGATTTCAGGCGATAACCGTTTAGGCGCGAAGCCGAAAGGAGTCGAGACATGAGAGCAGGATTAATGATGGTGCTTGCGCTGGTGTGCGTGGGCAGCCTTCAGGCGCAACGACCCGCATCCGCGAACGGGAAGGACGGGGCGCGACCCAAGGCGGAAGCTTCCATGCTCCGAATCCGCGAGATCACCGGCGTGGGGGGCAACAGCGATTACACGGTTACCGCGCCACAAGTGGAGGAAAAGTGGAAGAAGAAAATCAACCACTCCTCTTCCTACGCCAAGGACTCCGTGAAGGGTTGGCACTTCTTCGAGGTGGCGTATCAAGTGCGGGACGCCGACGCCTCGGGTAAACCCATCTTCGTGCTCCCCGAAGTCGAAATCACTTACGCCCTCCTCTACGATATGCACCGCTCCAAGCGCGTTGCGGGCGTCATGACGCGAGCCAAGAAGGCAGGGGGCGCGGTGGGACTCGATAACCCCAAGCAACTCTACTCGCTCTTTACCGAGACCTTCACCTACACCAGCATCACGCCCGGGCGCGACCACTACGCAGCAGTCTGCGTCCCGCCAAGCGCAATCGCAGTCTACGGCGAGCCGCTTCTCTTCTCGGTGCAGATCAAGGTCAACGGCGTCCAGCAAGGCGACATCGAAACGCAAGCGGTGGGCGGAGCAGAGATTGCCGGCAAGAAGCTCGAGCAAATCCTCGCGACTAAAGGCTCGGATGGTAAAGCGCACCCGACGGCATGGTGGGAGCAGATCGAGAATTTGTCCAACGCCGTGGTGAAGCGCGACGGCATTTTGCGTGACCGTTCGGCGACGCCCTTTGCGCTCGCGGGCGATATGTATTATGACCAAGTGAAAGCACGCTAGCCCGAACCCCTCACGCCGGGAATAAGCAGACGACTATGGAACGGATTCTCACACTGAACATCGGGGCTACGCGCCTGGCACTTGCCGAGTTTGAAGTGCGCGCAGGCAAGGGCCCGAAGTTGTTGCGGTATGCCTTTGGGGAGTTGCCCGATGGGGCGGCGGATAACCCGGAGATCTTCAGCGTGGAGCTGGAGCAGGCGATTCGAGGCGTGATGACGGCTTCGGGGATTCGCCCGGCGCGGGCATTGGTCGCGCTTTCGGGGCAGATGGCGTTCCCGAGATTCGTCAAAGTCCTGGCGGAGAGCCCGGACAAGATGAACGAGCAGATCCGCTTCGAAGTGGAGCAGAACGTGCCCTTCCCGTTGAGCGAGGCGATCTGGTCGTCTGCGCTGGTGGGGGCGCCGGATGCCGGCGAACAGCGCGTGATGATCGTGGCGGCGCGCTCGGACTTGGTCTCGGCAGTTACGCGAGGGGTGCTGAACGCCGGTTGCGAGCCGGAGCTGGTGGATGTGGCACCCGTTACGCTCTACAACGCGGTGCGCTTTAACTATCCGGAGAGCACGGGCTGCACGCTCGTGATAGACATCGGGGCGCGGTGCACGAACCTCGTCTTCGTGGAGCAAGAGCGGATTTTCTACCGCACGATCCCCGTGGCAGGGAACACGATCACGACGGAAGTGGCAAAGGCGTTCGGTCTTTCGCAGGAGGACGCAGAGGCGTTCAAGCGCGAGCACGGGCTGGTGGCGCAGGGTGGCGCATTCGAAGTGGATGACCCCGAGGTCGACAAGCTCTCGAAGGTGATTCGCAATGTGATGACGCGCCTGAACGCCGAGGTTTCGCGCTCCATCTCCTTCTACCGCTCGCAGCAGGAAGGCTCCGCGCCCGAGCGGGTGTTGCTCACCGGCGCCTCCGCACAGCTCCCCTACATGCAGAACTTCTTCGAGGAGAAACTGCAGGTGGTGGTCGATTTCCTCAACCCGTTCCAGAATGTTGGCTTCCCCGCGACGGAGGACGCCGAGCAGTTCGGGCGGGACGCCTTCTCCCTGCCGGTCTTGGTGGGGCTGGCACTCCGGCGCGGGCTGACGTGCCCGGTGGAGGTGAACCTCGTCTCGAAGGACATCGCTGCCCGCAAGGAGATGAGGAAGAGGTTGCCCTTCTTCGCGCTCGCGGCGGCGGGCTTCATGGTCTGCCTCGGGATTTGGTTGGTATACGTCGGCAGGCTCGCTTCGCTCTACGAGAAGCAGGAAGACAAGATTACGGCGCGTATCGAAGACTACGAAGTGCAGAAGGAGAGCTACGACCGCGTTGACAAGAAGGCGAAGGCGGCGGAGGTGCGCTTGGTGGCGTATCGGAAGCTGCTGGAGGAGCGGTTGGCTTGGATGCGGATGCTCACGGCGTTGAACAAAGCGGTGCCCGAGGGGCTGTGGATAACCAGCCTGACAGCACGCAAGCAAGGGGACGTGATCCAGGGGCTCGACCTCTCGATCTCCAGTTGGCGCGACCTCGAAAGCGTCCGCTCGCAGGCAGGCAAGACGATCGACGAAACGGTCGCGACGCGCCTGGCGGAGCAGAGCGTCTTCTCCAACGCCTCGGGGGCGATCCGCATCAGCAAGAAGGATATGAGCGTGCCGTGGATGACGTCGTTCAACATCTCGGCAGACCTCCGGAGTGCGCAGACCGCACAGGGTGCGCCCACGACGCGTTCCGGCAGGAGGGCACGGTAAGATGGAACTGAAGAAGAATATGCTCGTGCCCGCCGTCGGTGGCGTTTGTGGCGTGATCATCGTGGTGCTCGCGGTGCTCCTGGTGCAACGCCTTGGGGACTTGAGCGCCGCCCGCGGTGAGCGAGAGGATCAAGCTAGAACGCTCAATGACTATTATTCCCAGACGCCCTATCCCTCCGACGCCAATCGCAAGGTGCGCGAAGCGGATGTGGTGAAGCTGACGGAGACGGCGGACGCTGCCCGCGCTCTCCTCGCGCAGGGGCTGGTCATCCCGCAGGGCGAGACGCCTTCGCAATTTGTTACGCGCATTGGCGCGGCGATCACGGCTCTGAACGAACGGCAGAAGGCGTTGCGCCCGAAAGCTCTGGGCGTCAGCGCGAAGGCAACGGAGGCGGAGGCACCGCTCGACTATGGCTTTGGGCGTTACGTGGTGCAGGGCGAGATGCCGGTGGCAGGGAACGTCCCGCGCCTGGCGACGCAGTTCGCCGCGATTGAGCACATGTGCTCGTTGCTTCTGGATAAAGGGGCGATGGCGATCACGCGAGTAACGCGTCAGCCCTTCGACGAGGTGGCAGCACCGGTGCAGGAGGAGGCTCCGCGTTCTTCTCGGCGCAACCGGCGTTCGGCGGAGAAGGTTGCCACGCCCGTAGCGCAAGGGGCGGCAGCGGTTGACCCCGTGCTCGCCGCCGACGGCGTCTCGCGGGAGCGGTACACGGTTGCCTTCCAGGCGCGGTATAACACGCTTGCGGAGGTGATGAATGCGCTGGTGCAGGACCCGCTCTTCGTGGTGGTAACGGATGTTTCGATCGTGCGCCCGCAGTCGCTTCGCACCCGCGTCGATGACATGGTGAAGAAACGGCAGACTCTGCGCGCTCAGGCGTTGCGCCGAGCCGGGCGACCGGGGGGCGACATGAAAGCCGTTCAAAGTGCGCAGGAGGTTCCGCTCTTCGGGGATGCCTCTCCGGCTGAGCGGTTGGTAACCGACCCGGCGCACGCCACGCCGCTCGAAATCACGTTGGCGTTCGACGTCTATGCCGTGCCACCGCTTGCCAAGCCCGACTCCGGAAAGGAGGGGAAGTAACCCATGGCAAATAACGCGCTTCCACCGATCCTCCGGCAGTACGATCGCCTCGTTGCGGTGTTCGTGCTGGGGATCTTGCTGGTTTCACTGCTCTGGCTCGTCTTCACGGGGCTTCAGCAGTCGCGCCAGGTCAATAACTACGATAACACCCTTGAGTTGAAGCGGCCCGCGAAGTCGCAGGTTGAGCCCAAGGACGTCGCGCAAGACGTGAAGCTTATCGAAGCGGTGGCAACGCCTGCTCGCGGTTCGCTCCTCGCCATCCGCGCCGAGTCGGAGTCCAACCTCTGCACGCCGGCGCGTCGCCTGCTGTGCATCAAGTGCGCCCGCCCGATTCCGTGGGCGGCGAAGGCGTGCCCCTTCTGTAAGGAGGCGCAACCCGAGGAGAAGAAGATCGACCTCTCCACCGTCGACAGCGATGGCGACGGCATGCCCGACGTTTGGGAGGCGAAGTACGGTCTGAATCCCCAGAATGCGAACGACGCCGATGAGGACGCCGACGCCGACGGCTTCACCAACTTGGAGGAGTTCCTCGCCAAGACCGACCCCACCGACCCCAAGAGCCACCCCGGCTACGAAACGCGGATGACCCTTACCGGTGTCGAGGGCAAGAAGGTTCCGTTGCGTGCGGTGAACAAGATGGCGTTGCCCGCGACGAAGGACGCCGAGGGTAAAGACGTCCAGCCCTTCATGGTGACGTTCGTCTCCGTCTCGGACAATGGCGAGCCCGGCAAGACTGAGCTCCGCGCCAAGGAGGGCGAGCTTATCGGCAAGTCCGGCTTCCGCCTCGTGCGCTACCACGACACGCCTAGCAAGCTCATCACCGTCAACCAGAACAAACACTTCATCAACGTCTCGACCGTCGAGCTTCTGCGTGAAGCCGACAAGAAGCCCGCCACCCTCGTCTTCTGGGATAGCAAGAATCCCGACTGGCCCGGCGAGCCTCTGCTGGAGCAAAAGGCGTCGATTAACATCGATCTTCCCGGCGTCGCGCCGGTGGTGGTCGCCCCCGGGCAGACCTTCAAAGTGAAGAACGAATCCTTTACGGTTCTCGCCGTGGATGCGGCGAAGAAGAGTGTGCGCATTCAAAAAAATGCGGACAAAGTGAGTTTTGAGTTGAAATAATCGGCGCGTTGGATTATACTGTGTTCACCAATTGGACACGGGCAACGCCCGACAGCTGCGGAGAAACTGAGTTATGACATTCCTTATGCGCTTTGCCATGGTGGGCATGATCGCCACCGGAGTCGCTGTCTACGCCTTCGCGCAGGATGAAGATCTCGACAATCTGCTCAACGATCTGATCGAAGACGTCGAGCCAGATAAACCTGCCGAGCCACCTGCTAAGGAAACGCCCGCGCCCGCGCCCGAGGCGAAGCCCGAAGCGCAGCCAGACGTCAAGCCCGCCGAGGAGCCTGCCGGTGGCGGTGCCCTCCTGAAGGATATTGTCGACGACACTGCTCCCGCTCCCGCAGCTGAGCCCGAGAAGGTCGCCGAGCCTGCCCCCGCGCCTGCGCCCGAACCCGAAGTGAAGCCCGCCGAAGAGCCCGCCGCCGGCGAAGACGATCTCGATAAGCTCCTCGATGATATGGGCAAGGATTCCACGCCCGCTCCCGCTGAGCCGACCCCGGCTCCCGCTCCGGAGCCTGCTCCCGAGCCCGAACCCACCCCCGAGGAAGTAACTCCTGCCCCCGAACCCGCTCCTGCGCCCGCGCCGGAAGTCGTCCCAGACGAGGAGCCTGAGGAAGTTACCCCCGCTCCGGAAGAGAAGACCGCTGAGCCGACCCCTCCTGCTCCTGCCAAGGACGCCATGCTCGGCACCATGACCGACGATTCGGAGGTCGTCCAGCAGCTTACCGAAGAGGAGCGCGCCCTCAACGATCTAGAGATGCTCATCCAGCTCAAGAATAAGGGACTCGAAGCGCACGCCATGGCGTGTTTGGAGAAGGCTCGCGAGCTGATGGATCCCCAGAATCCGCCCGAACCCGGCAAGGCGTTCGACCAGTACAAGGCTGCCATCAAGATGTATGAGGATGCGCAGAAGTACTTCCGCGAACGCGAGAGCAATCTCCCCCTCCGCGAAGAGTGCGAGAAGGGCAAGCGCGAAGCGCGTTACCGCCAGGCGGTCTCCCTCTTCCAGGATCGCGAATATAAGAAGGCTCTGGATCTTGCCCAGCAAGTCCAGCGTGAGGGGCACCCCTTCGGCGCGAAGCTTGCCGCGCAGATTCAGGAAGAGGTCAACCGCCCGGTCGAGATTCGCCCCACGCCCGTCCTCCCCGAGTACGCTAAGGACGAGTACAAGGTCAACCGCCTCCAGATCCAGGAGCGCATCAAGCGCGCCGCCGTCTACTACCACCTCTCGAAGTATAAGGAAGCCAACGATCAGCTCGAGCTCGTCCTGCGCGATGACCCGAGCAACGAGTCGGCAATCAACCTCCGCGCCCGCGTGGTGCAACGCCTCGCCGCCCGCAACCGCCAGCTCAAAGCCTCGACCCACGACGAGATGATCGCCCAAGTCGAAGGGCAGTGGACCCCGCTTGGTGCCCTCGGCCGCAACTCCGAGGAGCTGTACAACCCCGTCGTCTCCCGCGGTGAAACCAAGAAGGTCGACGACTCCGGGCAGAAGGACACCGAGATCGTCATGGCGAAGTTGCAGTACATCCGCCTGCCGGAGTTCAACATCCGCCCGCCGAGCACCCTCGCCGACGCCGTGCAGTTCTTCGCCGAAGTCTCTAAGTCCTACGACAAACCCGAGCTCCCGCCGGAAGAAAAGGGCGTCTCCTTCGTCCTCAACATGGGCACGCCTGCCGCGCAGCCCGCCGCCTCCGAGGAGTCCGATCCCTTCGCCACCGAGGCGAACGCCTCCAGCTCCGGTCTGCCTCCCATCCAGGGCATTAGCATGACGTATGTCACGCTTAAGGAAGCCCTCGACATGGTCTGCGAAGTTACGGGCTCGACCTACGTCGTCAAGGGTCGCGCCGTCGTCGTCGTCCCCGCGTCCTACGTCGATAGTGGCAAGACCGAGACCCGCACCTACAACGTCATGTCCTCCATCATCGAGCGCGTCAACCAGATCGGCTCCGAGGTCGGCAGTAGCTCCTCCTCCGGTTCCGACGATGGTTGGGGCGATTTCAGCTCCTCCTCCGGCTCCTCGGGTGGCTCCTCGGCGACCTCCGACATGTGGAAGAAGACCTTCACCGACCTCGGCGTGCCCTTCGAAGGCAAGGCGTCCATCGTCTACCTGCCCTCCATCGGCAAGCTCCGCGTCACCAACACCCCCGACAACCTCGCCAAGATCGAGTCCCTCCTGGAAGAGCTGAACGTTACGCCCTGCCAGATCGAAGTCGAGGCGCGCTTCGTCGAAGTCAGCCAGACCGACCTCAACTCCCTCGGTTTCGAGTGGCAGCTCAATAGCGACATCGTCGGCACTGTCGGCTCGGGCATTGACTGGGCATCCTCCGCCATCCGTGGCAACTCCAATGGTGGCACCGCCGCCGGTGGCACCTCTGCTGACGGCAGGCACATCTTCCGCCCCAGTGCCAGCTCCGGCACCGGCAAGGCGAACGTCGGCATGCATGGTGGCTCCCTCAACAACGGTATGCGCTTCCTCGGCGATGGCTCCGTCTACGCCAACCGCATCAACCTCGCCAACAGTGCCGTCGCCCCCGACGATACCTTCGCCAGTTTCTCCGCCGTCTTCGGCAAGGTGGACATGACGATGATCCTGCACATGCTCGCTCAGCGTTCCGACACCGACATGCTCTCCAGCCCGAAGGTCGTCGTCCGCCCCGACCAGGAAGCGGTCATCAAGGTCGTTACCGAGTGGATCTACCCCACGGAGTTCGACATCACCGAGTTGGAAGAGTCGGACATCAATTACGACAACAATAACACCTCCGTCGTGGGCGGCAACTCCGTCACGGTAACTGCGCCTCCCGTCAAGTTCGCCGTTGAGCCTCAGTCCTTCGAAAAGCAGGAAGTCGGCGTCTCCTTGCAGGTGATCCCGCAACTCTCCCAGGAGGGGCAGATGATCAACCTCGCCATCACCCCCCGCGTGGTTGAATACCTCGGCGACTTCGAGTACGGCATGCAGGTGCCTTACATCCAGTACGGCATGACTGGTGGCATCGTCACCTCTGCCGAAGTGGCGTACTATAATGTCTCCATGCCCCAGCCCAAGTTCCACCTGCGCGAAGTCTCCACCGTCCTCTCCGTCTACAACGGCTCGACCGTGGTCATGGGCGGCTTGATTACGGAAGCGCGCAAGTCCTTCGAGGATAAGGTTCCGCTCTTGGGCGACCTGCCCTTCATCGGCTTCCTCTTCCGTTCGACGGGTGAGTACAGCGAGAAGCGCAACCTGCTCATCTTCTTGACGGCGCGTCTCGTCGACCCGGCTGGTCGTCCCTTGAAGACGGCAACCGACGGTCGCACCGGCACGGCTCTGAGCGATTCGTCTCAGACCGCCGAGACCATGTCCTCCACCGCCAAATAATCGAGCTTCCAACTCCCCCTCAAGCGCGGTCCCCCGACCGCGCTTTTCTTTTCCCCACTCCCCCTCCCCGCAACCGCCTTTCCCTCAAACTCGCTTGCGGGGTAGGGCGGTCTGAACCAACTTCCCCTCCTCTCCGCCCCGCGATCGGGTCAATCTCGGTGCGGAGAGAGGTCAATCCCGGTCGCGGGGCATTTTCGGGTTAAGCCGGGGTAGGGGAGGGTGCGAACCGCCCGAACCAACCCCGCCCTCAACATTTCCCCCAACCCCCGCACTCCATTTCTCCCCGCCTCCGCGGGGCTTTTTTGTCCCCGCAACCTCCTTTCCCCCCTCTCCGCCCCTTGTCTCCCTCGTGTCCGCCCCGCGTTCGGGGTGAACTCG
>CAVDHG010000076.1:0-9741 GCA_963608725.1 Agathobacter rectalis
CGATTAGGGCGCAAAGCAGAAAAACGGTTCGCGCCGTTGGGGGGTGATCGGTTGTGTTTTGGGAAAAGGGGGAACCGCGGTTGCGGTTTGGAATGGTGCTCGGGGGGGGACTCGAACCCCCACGGATCTCTCCACATGCACCTCAAGCATGCGTGTATGCCATTTCACCACCCGAGCAGTGAAGAATGGCGCGTATTATACAACACGCCCGCGTGCTCTGCAAGTCTTTTTTCTTTGTCCAAAGAAAGCGCGGGTTTTGCGGAGGGGCGGAGGCGAGGAGGGGGGATGCGCGTCGCGAAAAGGGGAAGAGGCGGAGGGGTGAGCGAGGAGGCTTTTACGCAAAATCAAAGAGTAATTGAAAAAAGTGTTGCACACGCGGAAAGTTTTCGCTAGTATAACGGTGTTGCGAACAAGAGGCGAGGCACGTGCCGAACCGAAAAACACGCATGGCTCTAATAAGGAGACACTGTCAACATGGCAACAGCAACGAAGAAACCCGCCGCGAAGCCTGCGGCTAAGAAGGTCGCCCCGAAGGCTCCTGCCAAGAAGCCCGCGGCGAAGAAGCCCGTGAAGAAGGCGGCTCCTGCCAAGAAGCCCGCCGCGAAGAAGGTCGCCGTCAAGGCTCCTGCGAAGAAGCCTGTGGCGAAGAAGGCACCGGCTAAGAAGGCAACGCCCGCTAAGGCTCCTGCGAAGAAGCCCGTCGCGAAGAAGGTTGCTCCCAAGGCTCCTGCCAAGAAGCCCGCGGCGAAGAAGCCCGTGAAGAAGGCGGCTCCGGCTAAGAAGCCTGTTGCCAAGAAGCCTGTCGCTACCAAGGCTCCTGCCAAGAAGCCTGCGGCGAAGAAGGCTCCCGCAAAAAAAAAATAACTAAGCAGGCAGTTAGCCTGAAGAAGACCGCTGTGAGCGTCAAACCGGCGCGCACAGCGGTTTCGTCTTTGAAGAACAAGGCAAAGAAGACTGCCCCAAAGGCTCCTGCGAAGAAGACGGCTCCTGCGAAGAAGCCTGTTGCCAAGAAGCCGGTTGCGAAAAAGGCGGTTAAGGCACCCGCCCCCGCGAAGAAGCCTGCGCCGAAACCGGTAGCCAAGAAGGTTGCGCCGAAGAAGTCGGCACCGAAGGCTCCGGTTAAGAAGGCTGCCCCTGCGCCGAAGGCGGTGCAAGCTCCCGCGAAGAAGGAGGCACCCGTCAAGCCTGTTGCTCCCACGATTACCCCGCGCTTCCCGGTGATCACGCCCTCGGGCAATGCCAAGAAGCGGACGGCGGGAGCCAAGCCCCGTCTTGCCACGGAGGGCACGCAACACTTTAGCGACGAAGTGCTGGCAGATTTCAAAGTGCGCCTCCAGGGAGAGCGCGATAAGATTGTCAATCAGTTGAGGACGATTCGCGGGGAAGCCCTGCACCGCGCCGACGAGGAGAACGTTGAGGAAGACGGCACGAACTCCTTTACGCGCACGGCAGACCTGCACCTCGCCAATGAGTTGCAGGTTCGCCTGCGGGCGGTGGAAGATGCGTTGCGGGCGATTGAGAAGAAGACCTATGGCATTTGCCAGATGTGCGGGTGCCTGATTCCCCGGGATCGGATGCGGGCGTTCCCCTTCGCGATCCGGTGCGTCTCCTGCAAGGCGAAGTACGAAAAAGAAGTGAGCGACGCGAAGCGACAGCAGAATTCGTAGAAGAGCGCGGTTCGTAAACGTTCGCAAACTTCGTTGCACGAGGTCGGGCGGGGTGCCGAGAGGTACTTCCGCCCGACTGCTTTTTCTGGGAGGCAGGGGGGTGAAAGGCGGGGGCGTGGCTTGACTTACCCCCCGGAAATGGGAGATAATGACGGGCAACTATAGGATTTCGTGTTCAACCCTCGAAAGGAACGTGTTTTATGGCAAAACCCGAGAAGAAAAGAGTCCGCTTCGTAGATACGTCGTTGCGCGATGCGCATCAGTCGCTCTGGGCAACGCGGATGCGCACGAAGGATATCTTGGGCATCCTTGAGGCGGTCGACGATGCGGGCTTCTACGCCATTGAGTGCTGGGGCGGGGCGACCTTCGACGTCTGCATGCGCTTCCTGCGCGAGGATCCGTGGGAACGCCTGCGCCAGATCAAGGCAGTCTGCAAGAAGACGCCGTTGCAGATGCTCCTGCGCGGTCAGAACTGCTTGGGATACAAGCACTATCCGGACGACGTCCTTGAGCGGTGCGTCGCGAAGATGTGCGAGAACGGGATGGACATCTTCCGGTGCTTCGACGCGCTGAACGACGTGCGCAACCTCGAAGCCGCGATCAAGGCGGTTAAGAAGTATGGCGGGCACGCGCAGGGGACGATCTGCTACACCTTCTCGCCGGTGCACACGGTGGCGAACTATGTGAAGTTCGCGAAGGCGCAGGTTGACCTGGGCATCGACAGCTTGGCGATCAAGGACATGGCGGGAATCCTCGACCCGGCGTCCGCTCGCGACCTTATCTCGGGACTGAAGAAGGCGTTGCCCGATTTGCCCATTGAAGTGCACTCGCACATGACCAGTGGCATGGCTCCTGCGATGTACATGGCGGCAGTTGAAGCCGGCGCAGGGGCGATTGACTGCGCAGTGGCGACGCTCTCGGGCTTCTCCTCTCAGCCGGCGCACGGCACCATGCGCGCCATCTTCGAGGGGCTGGGCTATGAGACGGGGCTGAAGCCCGAACGGCTCACGGAGATTGACCGCTACTTTAAGAAGCTCAAACCCGAGCGTGCGTTGAAGGCGAATGCCGGCGCGGAGGCGGTGGACGTGCAGGTGTTGCTCCACCACATCCCCGGAGGCATGATTTCGAACACGCGCAGTCAGCTGGCGCAGCAGGGGGCGTTGGATCGCTTGCCGGAGGTGCTGGAGGAATTGCCGAGGGTGCGTAAGGATATGGGCTACCCGCCACTCGTTACGCCCACGTCGCAGATTATGGGCGTGCAGGCAGTGCTCAACGTCCTCGCCGGGAAGCGTTACGAGATGGTCTCGAACGAGACGCGCCAGTACGTGGCTGGCTACTACGGTCGCTCGCCGGCTCCGGTCGATCCCAAGCTGGAGAAGAAGATCCTCGCCGGGGAGAAGAAGATCACCTGCCGCCCCGCCGATTTGCTGAAGCCGGGCTTGGCGCAGGCAGCCAAGGAGCTTGACCCCAAGCTCGTGAAGAGCGAGGAGGATATCCTTTCGTATTGCATGTTCCCGGCGGTGGCGTTGGACTACTTCAAGTGGCGCGCTAAACCCGAGGGCGAGCGTGACCCCATCCCTGCCGATGGCGAAATGACCATGGCGAAGGCAGAGGCGGAGGAGAAGCAACGCGCCGAGGCTCCGAAGAGCGCACCCCTGCCCCCCGAGGACGCGAAGTTCGCGGTTATCGGGAAGCAGTTCGTGGCTCTGTTCGGTTCGCTGGGCGGGAACATTAAGGTTGACGCCTCTGCAGCGGCGGAGGTGGCAGTCCCTGCCGAGGCTTCTAAAGCGGAGTCCGCCAAGCCTGCCGACGCGCCCGCCAAGCCGGCGAAGACCTTGAACGCCACGCTCACGGGAACCTTCTATCGCGCCGATGCGCCCGGCAAAGCCAGCCTCGTCGAGGAAGGTGCCACGGTCAAGGCGGGGCAGGCAGTGTGTGTGCTCGAAGCGATGAAGCTCTTTAACCCGGTCAAGGCAGTGGAGGATTGCAAGATTGTGCGCTTCCTCGTCAAGCCCGGAGACACGGTGCAGAAGGGCGACCCCATCGCTGAGATCGCTTAACCATCCGCCGGGGGCGGTCGCAGGCGCGTCCGCCTCCGGTTTTTAATGGGGTGCGCCTCGGCGCAGAAGGCGGAGTGCCCCCGTTCAACTTTCCCCGGAACGCTATGCCCAAGAAAAAGAAAAAGCAACGTGCGAGTGGCTCGGTCGGTCGGGAGTGGTTTGACCGGGACTATTCGGCGCGGGAAGTTTATGCACGCTTGTGGGGGTTTGCCCGGCGGTATAAGTTCCTCATCTTCATGGGCGTTCTCCTGGGAATGGTAACGGGTGGCGCGTGGGTGCCTATCTTCTCCACGATTCAGCCGATTCTGCAAGAGTTCCAAGCGCCGGCTCAGCCTCCGAACGTGGCAGAGCAGTTGACCGAGCGCGTGCACGCGATTGAGCGCGAGACGGTTGAAGTCGGGCGCGAGGCGAAGGGCATTGCCCAGCATCCGGAATCGGCGCAAGCGGGAGCTGAGTCCATCCTTCAGCGCACGGAGAGGCTCACGCAAGCCACGGCGGAGGTTGCCGAAGTTGCCGGCGCGCTGAACCCCAAGGCGAAGTCCTCCGGGCTGGCGAAGAAGTCCGCCTCGGATACGGCGCGTTACAACCGCTATTTGGAGACGGCGGAGGCGTGGTTGGGGGAATTCGGCATCCACGGCGTGAGTGCCACGGTCGCGTTGCTCAGTTTTGTGCTGGTGCTGGCGGTGCTCCTGAAGATGATCACGCAGTTTCTGAACCAGTACCTCCTCACAAAAGCCGGCATGAAGGTGGTGATGGACGTCCGCAACGCGATGTTTGCGCACCTTCAGAGGCAGTCGCTGGCGTTCCATGGGCGGAGCGACGTTGGCAAGCTGATGAGCCGGGCGTCTGCAGATCCCGAGACGATTCGCACGCTGATTAGCCAGACGATGAGCGACATCTGCCGTGCGCCGTTCGAGGTGCTGGGCGCGGTGGGGTTCGTGGCGTTCTTCGCGGTGCGCAACAACATGCTCTCCCTGCTTCTCATCGCGGTGCTGGGCTATCCGTTGTGCATGCTTCCGGTGGTGTGGCTGGGGCGCATGATCCGCCGTTGGTCGCAGCGACTCCTGGAGCAAAGCGCGGGTATCGGCTCCAACTTCCACGAGAACCTCACCTGTATCCGCGTGGTCAAGGCATACAACACCGAGCAGAGCGAAATCGAGAAATACGCCGAGGCGAACCTCCGCGCCCTGAAGCTGTGCTTGCGCGCCGTGCGCCTGAGCATCCTCGTTACCCCGCTTACGGAGGCGGTGGCAATGGTGCTCGCGGCGGTCTTCATTGTTTACTGCTTCCTCACGGGGCACGGCATGGCGGAGATCGTCCCCCTAATTCCCCCCTTCCTTATCCTCTATAAGCCGATGAAGCAACTCGGGCGGTTGCAGGCGGCTCTCGAAAACGGGCGTGCCGCCCTCCAGCGTATCTTCTCGCTTCTGGACGTCCACGAGGAGTTGCTCGAGCGCAAGGACGCCCTCCCCATCGGAGACTTTACCGATTCCATCGTCTTCGACCACGTGAAGTTCGCCTACTCCAAGCGTGGCGACCTGATTATTAAGGACGCCGACTTCCGCATCCAGCGCGGTCAGACCTACGCCGTAGTCGGTTCCACCGGAAGCGGGAAGAGCACCTTGGCGAACCTCTTGGCGCGCTTCTACGACGTTACGGAGGGTCGCGTCCTCATCGACGGGCACGACATCCGCGACTACCGCATTGCCGACGTCCGCAAACTCATCGGCGCGGTAACCCAAGAGTCCATCCTCTTTAACACCACCATCGCCGAGAACATCGCCTACGGCACCCCCGGCGCCACCCAAGAGCAAATCGAGCGCGCCGCCAAGCTGGCGAATGCGCACGACTTCATCGTCGCGCACCCGGAGGGCTACCAGCGCATCGTCGGCGAAAAGGGATTCGTCCTCAGCGGTGGTGAAAGGCAACGCGTGGCAATCGCCCGCGCCATCCTCCGCAATCCCCCCATCCTCATCCTGGACGAAGCGACGAGCGCACTCGACACCGTAACCGAGCAACAAGTCCAGGAAGCCATCAACCGCCTGATGGACAACCGCACCACTTTCGCCATCGCGCACCGCCTCTCCACCATTCGCAAGGCAGACTGCATCCTCGTCCTCGACCACGGCGACATCGTCGAGCGTGGCACCCACGACGAGCTCTACGCCAAGGGCGGAGTCTACCGTCGCCTCTGCGACATCCAAGACAAGCGCACTTCGGAATCCTAAGCATGATCGCTTTCCCCTCTTTCCATTCTCTCATCCGTCTTGCCGCCGTGTTAACGGCGGTAAGTGTGTTGACCCCTCACCTCTTCGCGGACGAGGCTCCTCTTCCCGCCGAGCCTTTCGACCGCTCCTGCCGTCCCGCCCCCGCGCCAATGCCGGAGGGCTTCGACCCCGAGCGCATCTACATGGCGTCCCGCCCCTCCCTCTTGCCCGACGGTAAAAGCTTCCTCTTTGAGTGGTGCGACGCCATCTGGCAGGCACCGACCGCCGGGGGCGTTGCCAAGGTGCTCCAGCACTCTTCCGGTCACGACGCCTGGCCCGTGGTCTCGCGGGATGGTCGCCGCTTCGCTTTCCAATCCAGCCGTGCCGGCGGGTGGCACCTCTTCGTGGCGGATATCGCCGAGGGCGCGGAGGCGCGTCAAGTCGCCTTCAACTCCGAAGCGGAGCGTCCCTTCCAGTGGTCGGTCGACGATTCCTCCCTTCTCTGCGTGGTCATGCGCGACAACATGGGCTCCTTCTTCGACCAGGCGCGTATCGCGCTGGTGCCGGTCGATAAACGTGCCGCCGAAACTGTGCTCTTCGATGCTCCCGGCTCCGAGCCTTGCCTCTCGCCGGACGGTCGCTTCGTCCTCTTCACGCAAGAGGGCGAGGAGCTGTACCGCAAAGGCTTTACGGGCGAAAACGCCTCGCGCATCTGGTGCTACGACGTGCAGAACAAGAGCTTCACGCTTGCCGTCAAGCACCCCACGGAGAGTCGCACCCCCCTCTGGACGCCGGACGGCTCGGGCTTCTACTACGTCTCCGGTCAGGACGGCACGCAGAACATCTGGTGGCACGCCTTCCCCGGTTCGGAGGAGCGCAAGCTCACCTCCTTCTCTGGCGATAGCGTCATCCATCCCACCCTCTCTGCCGATGGGCAAACGATGGTCTTCCGTCAGGGCTTAGACTTCTGGTCGTTCAACCCCACCACCCCCGACGTCGCCCCTAAGCAGATTGCCCTCACCCCCGAAGACGCCGGGCTCGTCCGCGTAACCACGCGCCGCCGGAAGTACGACACGCTTTGGAACAACGACGCCACCGGCTGCCTCTCGGCAACGAGCGGGGGCATGGAGTTCGCCTTCACCACCGGCGGCGACCTCTACGTGATGGACACCGTCCTCAAAGACCCCCGGCGCGTCTATGGCGACTCCCGCACCCATGAGCGCGACTGCGTTTTCTCCAAGGATGGCTCCAAGCTCTTCTTCTTCTCCGACCGGGGCGACTCGGTGGCACTCCTCGTTGCCGAGAAGGCGAACCCCGAACGCTTCTGGTGGGAAAACGCCGAGTTCCGCATCAAGCCCTTGATTGAGGATTCCACCCGTCGCGAGGGGCTGTCCATCTCCCCCGGGGGCGACCGCCTCGCCTGGCTGGAGACCGAGAGCGTGCTCACCGTCTCGGACACCGAGGGCAAGGTCATCCGGCGTTTCGACAAGGTGAAGGGCGTCGACGGCTACGACTGGTCTCCCGACGGTCGCTGGCTCGTCGTCTCCATCAGCGATGACTACAGCAATAGCGATATTTGGATTCTCTCCATCGACGACCCCGAGCGCAAGCCCTACAATCTCTCGCGCAGCTTCACCTGGGATGGCAACCCCGTTTGGTCTCCCGATGGTAAGGTCATCGCCTGGAATGGACAGCGCACCGGCTCGGGCGCAAACCTCTTCCACGTTTGGCTCTGCCGGAAGGACGAGGAAGCTCTCCGCGTCCAAGACTACCGCAAGGCTATCGAGAGCATGGGCTTGCAGATGAAAGACCGCAAGGAAGAGGCGAACATCCTCGGCGCGCCGGATGTCGCTGAGCCTGCCCCCGAGAAGGAGAAGGAAGACCAGCCCACCCCGCCTCCGGAAGTGCAGATTGATTTCGAAGATCTCCATGAGCGCGTGCGTGCTACGCCCATCCATGGACTTGGTGCCCCCTTCTTCTCCCCCGACTCCCAAAAGCTCTACTTCCCTGCCACCCTCAACGGTCGCGCCGGCACCTACTCCGCCTCCCTCACCAAGGAGATCAAGCCCACCTTCTATAAGGATCGCTGGGGCGCAGCCGTTGGCTGGTTCGGCAAAGACAAAGACCCCAAACGCGCCGACCGCCTTGTGATGATTACCAACGACCGCAAGATCGGCACCTTCGACGAAACCTTCCCCTTCTGCGTCTACCAGGAGCTGAACGTCCGCGACTACCAGGAGCTGGGCTTCCTCATCGTCTGGGGCACCATGCGCGATATGTACTACGACCCCGCCTTCCATGGCGTCGATTGGCTCGCCGTCAAAGCCAAGTACCAAGCTCCCGCCCGCTTCGCCCCTTGCCGCACCGTCTACGAGCGCATCATGCACAGCATGAATGGCGAGCTCAACTCCTCCCACCTCGGCTTCTATGCCGATGACAACTACCGCAAGGAGTGGGAGCACTCCCGCACCGAGCAATCGTGGGAGCCGATCACCTCCCACCTGGGCATCATTTTCGACCCCAACTACCGCGGTTCCGAGGGCTGGATGGTCGAGCGCGTCATCCCCGAGGGTCCCGCCGACACCGCGCAAATCGGCTTGAAGCCTGGCGACCTCGTCCTCTCCATCGATGGCACCCCCATCCGCAACGGCATGGATCCCACCCTCCTGCTGAATGGACCGCGCCTGGGCAAGTTCTTCGTTGAGGTGCGCTCGGGCGACGCCACGCGCAAGGTGTACATCGAGTCCGTCTCCTACCCCACGGCGCGCACCCTCGTCCAGAAGGAGATGTACCGCAATCGGCAAAACTACGTCCACCAACGCTCCGGCGGAGCCTTGGGCTACATCAACATCGCCCGCATGAATAACGACGAGTATAACCGCTTCGAGCGCGAGGTCTTCGCCGAGGGCTTCGGCAAGGAGGGCATGGTCATCGACGTGCGCGACAACGTCGGCGGCTTCACTGCCGACCGCGTCCTCAACATCCTCGGCGTCCAACGCCACTCCTGGTCGGTTGCCCGCCATGGTAACCCCGCCTACCTGGCAGGTTACTGGGGGCGCCCGGTCTTCGACAAGCCCATCGTCGTCCTCTGCAACCAGAACACCGTCTCCAACGGCGAGATCTTCTCCCACGCCATCAAGCAACTCGGGCGCGGAAAGCTCGTCGGCGTCCAGACCAATGGAGGCGTTATCGCCACCGGCGAGCGCAAGGTGCTCGACCTCGGCTCCTTCCGTTGCGCTCACTACGGCTGGTACACCCTCGACGGCACGGATATGGAGCTGCATGGCGCCGTGCCGGATGTAACGGTGGATCTCACCCCCGCTGACACCGCCGCCGGGCGCGACCCTCAGCTCGATGCTGCCATCGACGTCCTCCTCCGCGACGTCGAAGCCTTCCAGCGCAATAACAAACCCTTCTCTCCCAAGACCTTTAAGTCTGAGCATCACCTATGACACGCACCTTGCTTCATGCCAAGCTCCACCATCTGCGCGTAACGCAGGCGGACTTGGAGTACCTCGGTTCCCTCACGATTGATGAGGACTTGATGGACGCCGTGGGGCTTCTCTGCTATGAGAAGATCCTTGTTGCCAACTTGGACAACGGCAAGCGGTTGGAGACGTACGCGATTCCCGGACCTCGGGGTTCTCGCGTGGCGTGCCTGAATGGTGCTGCCGCTTACATGGGCAAGGTGGGCGACCGCTTGATCGTGATGGCGTTTGCGCAGGTGGACGAAGCCGAGTGCGCCACCCATAAGCCCAAAGTCGTCCGCCTTAACGCCGACAACGTCATCGTCGCCACCGCCTACTA
>CAVDHG010000077.1:0-9737 GCA_963608725.1 Agathobacter rectalis
GGGTTAGGCGTGGGGGGTGGGGGGGGCGGAAGAGGAGGGTGAAGGCGATGAGGAGGAGGGTTGCCGGGATGAAGAGTGCGGTGCCTTCGTGTCCGTTCGTGAGTTTAAGTGCAAAGACGCCACAAGACGCCCCAAGCAAGAAGAAAAGGACAACTCCAGCCGTATGGCGGGCGCGTTGGAAGCCCTCGCCCTTGCCGTTGCGCCACCACGCCACAAAGCCTTCAATGGCAGAGCGGAGGTTGCCCGTGCACATCGTCGTTGTTAGCGCGTATCCATGCACCTTCCTAAAGCTCTGCATCTGCAAAGCACACAGGAAGGAAATCGCAACCGTTACGGCAGTATTCGCACTCTCCACCTCCGCGCAGGCGCACCCCAAGAGTATCGCCACCTCGCCCAAGAGCACGCACTGTCGCCAATGGATTCGCCGAGCATACCGGAAGCTCTGGCGCATCATCTCGGCAAGTCCAATCCCCACAAAGAAGGCGGTGATGGGCAGCAGGTAACGGAAAACGCCGTGCCAATCGCCCCGCGCCAGGCAGATCCCGAGGAGAACGATATTGCCCGTTTGCGCGTTGGCAAAGACGCCCCCATGCGCAAGGAAGGTGAAGGCATCCAGGAACCCGCCCACGCCAGCTAAGAGCGCACCCACGCGGAAGGAGTCCGACATCTGCTTCTCTTTTACGGCGGGCTTTTCCATGGCGCGAGCGTAGAGCTAGGGTTTAGACGAAAAGGGGGCGTCCGCCCACGTTGGACAGACGCCCTCTCGGCAAAGCGGGAACGCGAGAGGCGCGTTACTTACCGCAGATTTGCCCGGAGAGCGCGAGCATCCGCGCCTCGACGGACTGAATTTCGGCAAAGCCCTGAGAGCTGACGGGGTTGACGCCGTCGGAGGCTTCCATGGAGCTGTCCGCCTCGTTGTAGATGGAGTGCGGGCAAGCGGAAAGGCTGTCGAAGAGGATGTTGCCCTTGAAGAGGCTGACCTTGACGGTGCCCTCGGCGTATTGGGCGAGGGTGTCGACGGCGTTGCGGGCTGCCTTGGTGGCAGGATCGTAGTAGCGACCGTCGTAGATCTGGTCGGAGATGAATTTGGACATCTGCATGAAGAGGGCAGTGGCGCGCCGATCCATGGTCGCCTGGTAGACGTAGCGCAAGGCAGAGCCGAGGAGCTCCATGCCGGGAGCCTCGTACACGCCACGGCTCTTCGTGCCGATGATGCGGTTCTCGAGGGCGTGCTTCATGCCCACGCCGTTGCGCCCGCCGATTTCGTTGGCGAGCATCATGGCTTCGAGGGGGGAGACGTCCTTGCCGTTGATCTGCACCACGCGCCCCTCGACGAAGCGGAGGGAGACTTGCTCGGGTTTGTCGGGGGCTTGCCAGGGCCAGACGCCCATGGTGGGCTCGACGATCGTCATGGACGTTTCCATGCTTTCGAGGTCTTCGGCTTCGTGGGAGAGACCTGCCATGTTGGCGTCAGTCGAGTATTTCTTCTTCCCGCCGGCGAAGGCAACGATGCCGAACTGCGCGAGGTAGTCCACCATCTGGGTGCGCCCGGGGAAGCGTTTCAAAAGCCCGGCGTCACGCCAGGGGGAGTAGACCTTCATCTCGGGAGCGAAGACGTTGGTGTAACGCTCGATGCGCATTTGGTCGTTGCCGCGCCCGGTGGCACCGTGGACGAGGACTTGGACGTGGCGCTTCTGCATCTCGGGAATCAAGCCCTTGATGGTAACAGCGCGCCCGATGCCGGTGGAGTTCCAGTAGCCGCCATCGTACATCGCTTGGCACTTGACGGCTTCGAGGCAGGCGTCCGCCATTTCGTTGCGCAGGTCGACAATCACGGTCTCGATGCCGGTGGGAGCCATGCGCTTGGCGACGTCGTTAATATCCTTTTCGTCGGGCTGTCCGATGCCGCCGGTGAAGCCGATCACCTTCACGCCCGCTTCCATCATCACCTTGGCGATGGTGCGCGAGTCGAGTCCGCCCGAAACGCAGGTGCCCGCAACCATGCCCTTGAGATCGTCCAAAACCAATGCCATTTTCTTTCTACCGCTCCTTAGATTGGTGCATAAATCGGCGTGTAGTATACCACATCACCCTTCCTTTATATACACGCGCAAGAGGGGCGCACCCGGAGCATAGCGCACGGCGGAGGGGCGGATGCCCGGCATTGCCAACACCTCGCCCTCGGGAGAGCAAAGCAAGGGATAGCTCGCACGCTTCGGCGCAGGCACGCGCATCTCGATAAAGAGGTCTTGCACCTTCTTGTGTCGCCCCCGCAAGTCCGGCGGGGCGAGGCGATCGCCCGGTTCGCGAGTACGCACCACGAGGGGCGCGGGAAGCACGAATGTCTCAAAGGGGGGCGCAGAGGGCGCACGCGGAGCTTCCGTTACGGCTTCAACGTTAAGGCTCCACGCGCCAAAGCGGTATGTCCCAGGGCGCACGAGCGTGAGCGGCGGCGGGGGCACGAGGTTCTCCACGCCCGGAAGGCGCACCCACGCGGTTTCGCTCTCCCGGCGCACGCTCCGCGCTCCGGCAATCTGGCACACCTCTCCAACGGGGAGCGTAAGGAGTCTCTGCGCTTGAGCGCGAGAGAGCGCAGTGCCCAACCACCGGCGCAGGGCGCGACGGATGAGCACGGCGGGCGTTTCGGCGTGGAGGGAGAGTCGCTCCTCGGAGAGGGAGTCGAGGCTTTGAGAAGTCAATTGCTCGAGGTAGCCATTCTCTTCGGCGAGGAGGTCGGCGGAGGCGTTGGCTCCTGCGGTAAAGTGTGGAAGGAGGGGAAGGAGGCAGTTGCGGATGGCGTTGCGCGGGATACGCGTATCCTGATTGGAGATATCTTCAATCCACGTGTGTCCAGCGGTGCGCAGTTCCGCCACCAGCTCGGCATGAGAAAGGGCGAGGAGCGGGCGCACGATGCGCAGGTCGGGGGCACCGGGAAAGGGAGCTTCCGCGCCAAAGCTGAGGAGTCCCTCCAGCCCGCACCCGCGAGCAAGGCGCAAGATGAGATTCTCGGCGCGGTCGTCCGCCTGATGAGCCAGGAGGAGGGTGCGGATCCCGAGGGCACGCATCCGCTCGGCAAAGAATGCCAGGCGGTGGCGTCGGGCAAAGACTTCCTTCGTTTCGCGGGGAGGCTGGGGTTCGGCGATGCGCCCAACTTCGAGGGGAACGGCGTGGCGAGCGCAAAGAGCGCGGACGAAGGACTCCGCTTCGTCGCCATTTTCGTCGGCGAAGGCGTGGTTGAGATGGAGGGCGACGAAGGGCTGGCGGGCGGAGAGCGTGCGGTAAAAGAGGGCGACGGAGTCTGCGCCACCGCTTAACCCGAGCGCAACCCTTTCCGGCGTGGAGGCGTCCATGGTTGGCTCGGGGATTCGGGGCGCGGTTAGGCGTCCTTCAATTGGGGGAAGAGGATGATGTCGCGGATGGCTTCGGTGCCGGTCAGGAACATGACGAGGCGGTCGATGCCCATGCCCAGTCCGCCGGTGGGAGGCATGGCGTACTCCAGGGCTTCGACGAAGTCTTGGTCGGGCGGCTCGGCATCGGCATCCACCTGGGCGGCGAAGGCGGCGCGTTGGGCGTCGGGATCGTTCTGCTCGGTGTATCCGGGGCAAAGCTCGCGACCGCCGACGACGAATTCAAAGACGTCGACCTTCGAGGGGTCGTCCGGGCACGCCTTAGCGAGGGGGACGTATTGCTTGGGGATGCGGGTGACGAAGGTGGGCTGGCGGAGGGTCTTCTCGATGAGCTTATCGTAGACCTCGTGCGAGAGGGTGAGCATGTCGGTTATCTCCGGGGTGAGGAGAAGCCCGGCTTGCACGGCGCGTGCCTTCGCATCGGCGTAGTCGAGATCAAACCAGTCCTCGCCCATCTTCTCGCGGATGAGGTCGGCTTGCGCCACCTCGCGATAGGGCGGCTCGAAGTTGATGACTTCGCCCTGCTCGCCAAAGGCAACCTGGCGCGTGCCCAGGACGGTGTCGCAGAGGTAGGGCAAGAGACCTTCGATGAGGGCTTTCATGGAGGAGCGGTCGCCATACGCTTCGTAGACTTCGAGGACGGTGAACTCCGGATTGTGGGTGCGGTCGATGCCTTCGTTGCGGAAGTCTTTGCCCAGCTCGAAGATCTTGTCGAAGCCGCCGATGAGCAGACGCTTGAGGTAAAGCTCCGGGGCGATGCGTAAGACCATGTCCCGATCGAGGGCGTTGTAGTGCGTGGCGAAGGGTTTGGCGGCGGCTCCGCCCGCCTGACCCTGCAGGATGGGCGTCTCAACCTCGACGAATCCGCGGGAAGAGAGGAAGTTGCGAATGCCCAGGAGAATCTTGTGGCGCATGTCGAAGCGGGCGCGACTCTCCGGATTGGAGAGGAGGTCGAGGTAACGCTTGCGGTAGCGTTCCTCCTGGTCTTGGAGACCGTGCCACTTTTCGGGGGGCTGGCGGACGGCTTTGGAGAGAAGCTCCCAGGAGGAGGCGTCAACCGTCTTTTCCCCGGCTTGGGTGGTGAAGAGCGTGCCCTTGATGCCGATGATGTCGCCAAGGTCAAGGAGCTTGGAGGCGTTGTAGGCTTCCTCGCCGATGCCGTCGCGCTTGAGGAGGATTTGGAAGGCGTCCGAGCCGTCGTTCAAATGGATGAAGGTGAGCTTGCCCATGCGCCGCTTCGTCTGGATGCGCCCGGCGACGGCGACGGTCTTGCCCTCGGCGAAGGCGTTGCGCGTCTCCTTGAGAGTGCCGGTGCGGGGGAAGGCGTGACCGTAGGGGGCGTACCCCAAGGCGGCGAGCTTCGTGCGGTTCTCGATGCGCTGGGCGCGGTATTGATCCGGGGTCGGTTCTTGAGCCATGATAAAACTCCTTATCGATCGAGGCAATCGCGCACCAGCTGAGCGAGGCGAGGAGCCGTAAAGCCGAAGTGCTCGGCAAGCTTTCCGGCGGGGCCCGACGCGCCCCAGCCGTTCATCGTGAGCGAGACGCCCTCGCGCCCGAGGTAACGCTCCCAACCGAAGGGGGATGCCGCCTCCACCGCGATACGCTTCGTTACCGCAGCCGGGAGGACAGATTCGCGGTAGGAAGCCGGTTGCGCCTCGAAAAGCTCCCAGCTCGGCATGGAGACGACGCGCAGGTTGCGCGTTTCGGCTTGGGCGACTTCCAGAGCCAGGCTCACCTCGGAACCGGACGCCATGAGGATGGCATCGGGTTGGGTGTGCGGATCCTTCTGCCAGAGCACATACGCGCCCTTGGCAACGAGGCTTGCCGAAGGATAGGTGGCGCGGTCAAGCACCGGGAGATTCTGGCGCGAAAGCAGGAGGGCGGTTGGACCTTGAGTCCGGCGCAGGGCAACCTCCCAAGCCGCCGCGGTCTCCGTGGCATCCGCCGGGCGCAGGACACAGAGGTTGGGCATTGCACGCAGAGCGGGGAGCTGCTCGACGGGTTCATGGGTGGGGCCGTCCTCGCCCACGTAGAAGCTGTCGTGCGTGAGCACATAGATTGCCGGGACGCCCATCAGCGCCGCCACGCGCATCACCGGTCGGCAGTAGTCGCAGAAGACCGCGAAGGTGCCCCCGAAGACGCGGAAGCCACCGTGCACGAGGATGCCATTCATGACGCCCGCCATGCCCAGCTCGCGGACGCCGAAGTGGAAGTTGCGCCCCGAGAAGTCGCCCTTGGCGATGTCGCCAAAGCCGTTGAGCGCGGTCATGTTCGAGGGTGCCAGATCCGCCGAACCGCCCACGAGCCACGGCAGAGCGGGAGCGAGCGCGTTGAGCACCTTGCCGGACGCAACCCGCGTCGAGACCGGCTTGCCCGCCCAATCGGGGAAGAGTGTCTCGAGGTCGGCAGGGAGTTCGTGCTTCTGGTGCGCCTGCCACTGCGTGGCGAGAGCGGGGTCGGAAGCGAGGGCGTCCTTCAGCGTGCGCACCCACTTGTTGCGCTGGCGTTTCAGGGAAGCTCCGCGCTTGGCGAACATCTCGTACACCGCGCTCGGGACGGCGAAGGTCTCGTCCGGATTAAAGCCGAGGGCAGACTTCATCGCCCGGATTTCGTCATCCCCGAGCGGGGCACCGTGGCTTGCGGCGGAGTCCGCCTTCGTGGGTGCGCCCTTGCCGATGATGGTGTGGCAGATGACGAGGACGGGTTTATCTTCCGAGCGCGTCGCCTTGCGCAGGGCACGGTCGATAGCCTCCGGATCGTGCCCGTCGCATTCGATGACTTGCCAACCGTAACTGCGGAACCGCTTCACCGGGTCGTCCGCCACGGCGATCTCGATGCGCCCTTCGATGGAGATGCGGTTGGAATCGTAGAGCAGGACAAGCTTGTTCAGCCCGAGTGCGCCTGCCAGCGAGCAGGCTTCGTGCGAGATGCCCTCCTCCAAGTCCCCGTCGCCACAGGTAACCCAAGTGCGATGATCCACCAACGTGCACCCCGGCTTGTTGAAGCGCGAAGCGAGCATACGCTCAGCAATCGCCATGCCCACCCCCGCGGCGATGCCCTGACCGAGCGGCCCAGTGGTCGTTTCCACGCCGGGCACAACGCCATACTCCGGGTGCCCGGGCGTCTTGCTCCCCAGCTGACGGAAGGACTTCAAGTCGTCGAGCGAGAGCGGGTAACCCGCCAGGTGCTCCAAGGCGTAGAGCAGAGCCGACCCATGCCCGCCGGACATCACGAAGCGGTCGCGATCCGCCCACGCCAAATCCGTCGCGCAGACCTTGAGATGACGCAACCAGAGCACCGCCGTTACGTCCGCCAACCCCAACGCCACGCCGGGGTGCCCGGACTTGGCGCGCTGCACCTCGTCCGCCGCCAGACAACGCAACGTATTCGCCGCCAGTCGCACCGCCTCAAGATCGATCTTGCTCATGAATCTTCACGCCTTAATAGATACGAGAAAAGCCGAAAATAAAGTCAAAAGCATACCAAAAAGCCACCGTTCCCGCAAAAGCGCGGGACGGTGGCTTTTTTTGTTTTGTGCCGGGCGTGCCCCCGCTTCGTGCCCTAGTTGCCCGTCTGTTCGCCCTTCACGTTGCCAAGGCGCACGACCATCGTTGCGCACAGGAAGGTGAAGCACCCGGCGATGCCATACGCCGTGCCGATCGGGATGTTGAGACCGTAGGGGCAGCCCGCGTGCGAGGGATCCGACCACAGAATGAACGTGCAGACAATGAAGGTCATGAACATCCCCGGAATCAACGTGAACCACGGCGTTACGCCACGGCGCATGAGCCAGACCGTGCACACCATGAGCGTCGAAGCCGCCAGCACCTGGTTCCCCCACGCAAGGTACTTCCAGAGCCACTCGAACGAGTCCGCCCTCTGCGTGCTCCACCACAGCATCAGCCCGATAATCGCCACCAACGGCACGCACAGCAAGAGCCGCGACATGAACGCCTTTTGCGGCGCGTGCAGAATCTCCGCGAGCGTCAGGCGCAAGCTCCGCAGAGCCGTGTCCCCCGAGGTAACCGCCAGCACCAACACGCTCAGAATCGTCAGCAATCCCATCCAGCTCCCGAGGAAGTACTCCGTGCTCTTCATCAACGCGACCGTCGCCGGTTGCGCCATCAGCTCCGGGAAGAGGTTGTAAATCGCCATCCCTGTTCCCGCCCAAATCATCCCGATCACGCCTTCGACAATCATCATCCCGTAATACGTCGCCCGCGCCTGCCGCTCCGAGCGCATCGTCCGCGCCACAATCGGCGACTGCGACGCGTGGAACCCGGAGATAATCCCGCACGCAATCGTTACGAAGAGACACGGTATCACCGGCTGATCCTTGAACATCCCCGCCTTAAACGCCTCCGACTCCGTCACCAATTCCGGATTCGTCAATACCGCCCACGACACCGCCCCGAACATCGCCAGCGTCCCAATCAGCAGGAACGCCCCGAAGAAGGGGTAGATGCTCCCGATAATCTTATCCACCGGGAAGAGCGTCGCGACAATGTAATAGATGAAAATCACCGCCGAAGCTCCCCAAAAGACCGCCATCTTCGGGAACTGCGGCAACAACCCTTCCACCAAGTGCGCCGGCACCGTCACGAACACCGTAACCACCACCAGGAGCAGCACCGTAAAGAAAATCGCATACGCCTGCGTGTACCACTTCCCGAACGCCCCCGACGTCAACGCCGGCAGGTTCGCGCCCTTATCCCGCAAGCTCATGAAACCCGAGACGAAGTCGTGCACCGCTCCCCCGAAGATGCACCCGATCGGGATGATCCAAAAGCACTTCATGCCGAACTTGATACCGATAAGCACTCCGATCACGGGTCCAATCCCCGCGATGTTCAGGAGCTGAATCAACATATTCTTCCACATCGGAAGCGGGACGTAGTCTACGCCGTCATTGACTGCATAGGCTGGCGTCTGACGATCATCCGGACGCAGCAACTTCTCGATGAACTTTCCATAGGTGAAATATGCCACGATGAGAGCTGCCACGCCACCGAAGAACCAAAACATCTTAATACTTCCTTTTTCGCTAGTTAATGCTTTCTTTTCGCTTAAACGAACGAACCTTTTTGTCCTTACGAATAAACCTTTCGCCCTTACGACTGAGCCTTTTCGCTTTAACGAATGAACCTTTTCATCCTTACGAATGAAACAACCCCCATAGTCTACCCCCTTTCCCCAAAAAGTCAACCTTTTTCCCTAAAACCCTCCACCCATTAACCCCGCCTCCGTGCGGGGCTTTTTTGTACCCCCGCAACCGCCTTTCCCCAAAACGCGAGGCGGACACGACCCAATCTTGACGCAGACACCCCAAAAACCCGGTTGCGGGAAGAAATGGGGGATAACCGACTTCGAGGTGTCTCTGCGTCAAATTTGGGGGAGACGCGAGGCGGAGAGACCCCAATCTCGCCTCAAAGCAAAACGGGCGCACCACCAGTGCGCCCATAAGTTCACGCGGAGCCTTTACTCCTTACGCCACCTTCCGTCTCAACGCCAGCCCCGCCACGCCCAGCGCAAGCAACGCCAGTATCCCCGGCTCCGGCGCAGCGGCATAATCCTCCGCTATTTGCGCAATCGTCGCGGAGTTCGTGAAATCGGCTTCGGTGGGCTTCTTCATACTTCCCGGAGACATGACATCCGTCCAGTACACCTCCGTCTCCTCCGTGAACGCTTTGTCCGTGAAGATCATCCAGAACGCTTGCCCATCACTCGGCAACGCGGTGACCAACAACGTCGTCCTGACTCCCTTGCCGTCGCTGGTTACCGTAAACGTTTTAACGGACGCAGCCCCTGACGCCTTTAGCGTCTTGTCCTTTAGGGCGGACTGGAGCGTCGAGCCGGTATTGGTGGCGATGAGTACCTTGACGTCCTCCATGTCGGCTCCCGCGAACATCATGACCATGGCTCCGTTAGTCTTCCACGACTGCGCATCATCGGTGGCAAAGGTAACACTCCACGAGCAGTTAGCCGCCTGCGCCAACACCGCGCCAAAGACAACGCCAGCCAAAAGTAATACCTTTTTCATCCTTGCCCCTCGCTTTCGTAAGTCCCGTTTTTCTCTTCCTGCATCCCGGCAGAACGCAAACCGCTTTACCCGCTTCGAGGTCAGCGATTCCTCGACGCCTCTCCCGGCATACTAAGAAGAACCCCGAGGCGCACCACACACTTGTGAAGCAGAACCCTCGACTCCCTTTTCTGCATCCCGGTAAGTCCGTTTCGGGGACTGACCTTTGCCAACCTGAGCGACAGGCTGACGTGTTTGGGGTTACGCGGTTTTTTGTTCCGGAAGCCGACGATTACCAGCCGGATAAC
>CAVDHG010000078.1:0-9727 GCA_963608725.1 Agathobacter rectalis
ACCGGGTACGGGGGGGGGTAATATCTAAGACAATCAAGGTCGCTTTGGCTTCCGGGGTGAGTCGCTCCGGAGAGGGTCAGAGCGGGTAACGAGAAAAGGGGAGGCGCGGTCGCCCCAGAAAGAGAAAGAGGTTAGAAGGATGGCTAAGCAGGAATCAAGCGGGCAGAAGAAGTTATTGCTCTTGGGCGGGTCGCGGTATCTCCTGCCGGTAATAAAGAAGGCGCACGAGCTGGGGCTGTATGTCATCACGTGCGACTACTTGCCGGATAATGACGCGCACCGCTTCGCAGATGAGTATGTGAACGTGAGCATTATCGAGAAGGATGCGGTGCTGGCAGTGGCGCAGGAGAAGGGGATCGCGGGGGTGATGTCCTTCGCGTGCGATCCGGGGGTAACGACGGCGGCATACGTCGCCGAGCAGATGGGGTTGCCCTTCCAAGGCTCCTACGAGGCGGTGTCGATTCTCCAAGACAAGGGTCGCTTCCGGGAGTTCCTCCTAAAGCATGGCTTCAACGCCCCGCACGCCAAGCGGTACACCGATCGCCGGGCACCCTTCGGGGATGTCGATTTCTTCACGTGGCCCGTGATCGTGAAACCGGTTGACTCCGCGGGCAGTAAGGGCGTCACGAAAGTCGAAACGCCCGAGGGACTGGAGAAGGCTATCGAAACGGCTCTGGGTGCTTCCCACAATGGAGCCTTCATTATCGAGGACTTCCTGGAGTTCGAGAGTCGCCACTCCTCCTCCGATATGTTTACGGTGGAGGGGAAGCTCTGCGCGGTCTCCTATTCCGACCAGCTCTTCGATCCGGCGGCGGATAATCCCTACACGCCCGCCTTCATCATCTGGCCCTCCACGATGCGCCAATGCCATCAGGACGCCTTAACGCGGGATCTGCAACGCCTCATGGATCTCCTGCATATGCGCACGGGAATCTACAACATCGAGGCAGTGGTCGGCAAAGGGGGCATTCCTTACATCATGGAGGTCTCCCCGCGGGGAGGCGGGTGCAAGATTGCCGAGATTCAGGAGCTGGCGTTCGGAGCCAATCTCATCGAGAACGAAATCCGCAACGCGGTCGGGATGCCCCTCCTGCCGATTGCCGAGCACCCGATCGAGGGCTTTTGGTGCGAAATGGTGGTACACGCCGCGCCCGGACAGGAGGGAGTCTTCGAGAGGCTGGAGATTCGCGAAGACATCCGGAAGGAGAACCTGCGCGTGGTGGATATGTCCACGAAGCCCGGAGACGCGGTTCTCCCCTTCACGGGAGCGAATCGCGCCTTGGGGGACATCTTCCTCCAGTTCAAGACGCGCTCCGAAATGGAAGCGCGCCTCGCCGATACCTCCGCGTGGCTCAAGATAATCTTAAAGGCGTAGTCGCCGAAACAAAAAAGGGGCAAGCCCGCTCGGGCTTGCCCCTTTTTATGTATACGCTTGACCTTACGCCGTTAGCGGAGCGCGGAGCGGACAGAGCCGTCCGAGCCGGTGAAGGTGATGAGCGAGCCATTCTGCGCGAAGGTGCCGAGGTATTGCCCATCCTGAGAGACGGCAACGGCGTTACCCTCGCGGGTGAGCGTGCAGGCTTGCCCCTTGTAGGAGAGCGTGGCAGAACCATCGGCGTTGGGGATGATGGCGTAGGCATTGCCCTCTGCGTCGCACCCCTGGACGGAGGCGAAGGAGCCCTTCACGGGGTTATCGCCCGTCCAGAAATCGATGGAGTTGAAGACCAAGACGTCGGCAAAGAGGAAGACGCCGTAGACGGGGATGATGTTGAGCCCGAGGAAGATAAGCTCGTTCGCCCACTTCTCGTTACTCGCCGAGCGGTTCCACTTCGCCAGCCCATTGAAGAGGCAGAAGGCGTGGTTGTTGCCCACGCATCCGGTGGTGGTGAGCCCGAGAGCCAACGCGGCAAGGGCGAAACAAACGGCTTTTTTCATGGTGTGTATTTCCTTTCGGTTGGTGGTTGATAGAAACGATACACCGCGCCTCCCGGAGAGGAGACGCGGTGAAACAAAATGCGCGATTAGAGCAGGACGGTGCGGGTGGCACCGGCGTCGTTCGTCATCGTCAGGAGCGAACCCTGAATGGAGGCGGTAACGGCACGCCCTTCAGCGTCGGTCATGCGGAAGGAGCCATCGGCGTTCCGGCAGAGGGTGTAGGTTTCGCCCGTAGCCTTGCTCTGGACGAGGGCGGTGTTGGCGTCCACGCGGGTGATGGTGGCGTCAGCCGTCTGCATGGTAACGGGGTTGGCACCGATCCAGAACTCCACAGAATTCAGGAAGATGGTGTCGACCGTGTAGGCAGCGGCATAGATCGGGATGATGCACGCCACGAGGTAGCAGATCTCATCCGTCCAGCGTTGCTCGAAGTTGCGGTGCCAACGGTGAACCGCCTGCATCAGCTGGAACGATCCCGTGCAACCGGTGGTGATAAGCGCAAGCGCGGCGACCGCGCCGTAAACGAGTTTCTTCATGTTGCTTCCTTCCTGATAGCGCGCCTGGATTCCCCAGACGCAACGCCAGTAGTATGGCACAATCGCTGGCGCGTTGCAAACGGCTCCCGGGTGGCAGAGCGGGGGGCTTGCAAAATGGAAGGCGGTTATTTACAATTAGGGGGTATAGGTGTGAGAGCGCGACGCGCTCCTTATCCAGAAGAAAGGAAGGATAGAACCATGGAAGAAGATCTCAATCTCAAAGCCATCCGCCGGCGCGTGCACAAGGTGATCGGGCAGTGCACGGGAATTGACCGAATGCTCGCACGGCTCTCGGCGGACGACAAAGTGAAGAGCAAGAACATCATCGTCCAGGTGAGCGCGGCAAAGAACGCCCTCCACGAAGTCGGGCAGCTCTTGCTTGAGCATTACCTCCTCAATCGGTTGCAACAGGCGGCAGAGACGGGCGTTGCCCCCAAGACGTTGGACGCGGAGTTTTCCGAGACGCTGAAGTTCTTCAGCCGGATGCGCAAGTAAGGGCGCGAACGCGCTTCCTCATAATAAGAGGCGGGCACCGTTCGGTGCCCGCCTCTTCGTTTGTGGTGTCGCGCTCTTAGAGACGCGAGATGAAGTCGTCGTAGCCAAAGGTGCGCACCGTCCGGAAGGTGTCCGCCTTTTCGCGCAGGACGATATCCGGGAGGCGGATGCCGTTGAAGGTGTTGGTCTTGACGATGGTATAGAGAGCCATGTCTTCGAAGATGATGCGGTCGCCGGGGCGCAGGGGGCGATCCAAGGAGTAGTCGCCGAAGACGTCCCCCGCAAGGCAGCTGGGACCGGCGAGGCGGACGTTAAACGCCTTTTCGCCGGGCTTGCCGAGGCGGAGCGCGTGCGTGCCGGGAGTGGCTTCCCCCGTCCATGTGGGGTCGACGAAGGCGCGGGGGAGGTAGGGCATTTCCATGACGTCGGGCGTGTGGCACGCCGCCGAGCCATCGAGGATCGCAATCGCGCCGGCGTTTTCCACGACGTCTAGCACGGTGCAGACGAAGGTGCCGGCGTTGAGGACGTGCGCCTCGCCCGGCTCAAGGTAGCAGGTGATGTGTGGGTGGCGGTGGCGGAAGGCAAGGAGCGTCTCGACCAAGAGGGCGCAGTCGTAGTCCGAGCGCGTGATGTGGTGCCCGCCCCCGAAGTTGAACCAGCGGATGGAGCCAAGCAGATCGCCGAACTTCTCCTCGATGGCAGAGAGCGTCCGCACGAAACAATCGGCATTCTGTTCGCAGAGGTTGTGGCAGTGAAAGCCCGAGACGCCGGTTAGCGATTCCCCGGCGAAGGAGGCGCGCCGGATGCCGAGGCGCGAGTGGGGGGCGCAGGGGTCGTAGAGAGGCGTCTGCCCCTCGGAGTGTTCCGGGTTGATGCGTAGCCCCACTTGCACGGTGTCGCCCGCGGGAAAAGCGGAGGCGAGGCGTTGCCATTGGCGGAGCTGAGCGAAGGAGTTGAGGGTGATGTGGTGGATGCCCAGCTTGAGGAGGGAGAGCATATCCTCTTCGGAGAAGGCAGCGGCAAAGGCGTGTTGCTCTCCGCCGAAGTGCTCCAACCCCAGACGCGCCTCGTGGACGCTACTCGCGCACGTCCCGCACGCGGCGATATAGGGAAACGCCACGGGCGAGGAGAAGGCTTTGAGGGCTAGCAACATCCGCGCCCCGGAGCGCGAGGCGACCTCTGAGAGAATCGCGCCATTCCGCCGGAGGGCTTCGGCGTCCAAGACGAAAGCGGGCGTCCGGAGTGCCATCGCTACACCATCATCCCGAGCACCCAGAGCGCGACGAGCACCACGAGAGCCGTAATGAGGCGGTGCCACGAGCGCGAGATGAGCTGCTCATCCGCCGTGCCGCACCGCGCCTTAAGGGTGGTAACGGCGATGTAGCGCGCCAGCAGGGTGGGAGCCGAAGCTCGCCTCCGGGCAAAGACGCGCCCCAAGATGGAAGACGCCTCGCTCACGTCCGCCGTGTCCAGCTGGAACGTCCCGCGCTCCGCACGGTAGAAAGAGACTGGGCGTTTCCGCGAGGAGGGGCGCATGGGGCTTAACGTTAGGGGATGAGAATCGTCTCACCGGCGCGGAGGCGTCCGTCCGGATTGGTGGTCGAGCGATTGGCTTCGCGGATCTTCCCCCAGTCCGAGGCGTTGCCGTAGGCTTCACGCGAGAGACGCGAGAGGGTGTCTCCGGGGCGCACAAGGTAACGCTTGCCGGGGGTAGGCGTGGTGGCGAGGGGCGCACCGTCCTGTACGCCCTCAGCGGCTTTCCGCGTCATCTCGTTCTGGGCTTTCTGCCCGCCGTCCGGCTCCTCAATCATCCGCTGGGCGTCCTTGCGGATGGAGTCTAGGAGGGCTTCCTGGGAGGTCGGCTCGGCGGAGGGCGTGCCAGCCTTCGAGGCGTCCTCGGCGGGCGCGTTGCCGACGTCGGTGCTCTTCATGGCGTCCACCACCGAGCGCAGTTGCTTGATGCGACTCTGCAAGTCGGCAATCGTGGCATCCTTCTCGGCGGAGGCTTTACGCAACGTGGCAACCTCCTCTTCCAACTTCGCAATCTGCGTCTTCAGCGCAGCGCGTTCACCAGCGAGGGCACGCTGTTCGCGAGCGACGATTTCCTCCGCCACCTGCGTGGCGAGCAAGCCCTTGGCGGACTCCAAACGGTCGCGCACGATTGGGACTTTCTCGGCGGTGGGCTGAAGGTCGAGGTAGATCTGGTAGTGAGCCATGGCGCCGAGGTAGTCCTTGCGGGCGTCATGCAAGAGCATAGCGAGGCTCAGGTGTGCGGAAGCCAAGGCAGGGTCGCGCTCCAAAGCCTTCCTGTAGAGCGTCTCTGCGCCGGCGGTGTTGCCACTGCCTTCCGCCGCCATGGCTTCGGCAACGAGCGCATTCGAGCGTTCGCGCTTCTCCTTCTCGGCAACGGAGTCGCGGTTGCACCCGGTTGCCAGCAGAGCCAGCGCAACGCCCGAGATCAAGCTCTTCATTACGATGTGAGACATAACGTTTCCTCCTTCTTAAGTGTGCGCAAAAGCGTGCGTGCGTTAACCTTCCCGCGTGGCGAAGGCGTAGGCGTTCCGGAAGAGGCGCATCCACGGTCCTTCCTCGCCACCGGCGAACGTGCCGTCGTCATACGAGAGCTGGAGTGCGCGGAACGACCGCTCCGGGTGGGGCATCATGATGGTCGCCCGCCCGTCTGCGGAGGTGAAGCCGCACAGCCCGCCCGCCGAACCATTCGGGTTCCACGGGTAGACCTCCGTCGGTGCGCCCTTGCCGTCAACGAAGCGGAGCGCACGCACAGCTTGCGCCGAATCGGCGTCGCTCGCGAATAGCACTCTTCCCTCGCCGTGCGCCACCGCGATGGGCAGGCGACTCCCCGCCATCCCCTTGAGGAGCACGCTGGGAGACTCCATCACTTCGAGCGTGCAGAACCGCCCCTCGAATTGCTCCGAGGTGTTACGCACGAAGCGCGGCCAGTGGGATGCGCCGGGGATGATGTCCTTGAGCTGCGAGACCATCTGGCAACCGTTGCAGACGCCGAGCGTGAAGGTGTCCGGACGCTCGAAGAACGCCTTGAACATCGCCTTGAGGTTCGCATTGAAGAGGATGTTGCGTGCCCAGCCCGTCCCCGCGCCCAGCACGTCGCCATACGAGAAGCCCCCGCACGCCACGAGCCCCTTGAAGGAATCCAAGGTGAGCCGTCCGCTTAGGAGGTCGGTCATATGCACGTCCACCGCTTCGAAGCCTGCGAGGGTGAACGCCGCCGCCATCTCGATGTGCCCGTTGACGCCCTCTTCGCGGAGAATGGCAATCCGCGGATGTGCCTTAATGGCGACCGGCTCATTCAGCGGGTAGGTAACCTTAAAGGTCATGCCGGGGTCGTCGGTCATGCCGGCGACGTCGAACTCCTGCTTTGCGCAGAGCGGATTATCGCGCAGTGCCTGCATGCGGTAGGTGGTCTCCGACCACGCTTGGCGCACCGAGGAGAGCGTCTCATCCAGGGCAGGCTCGTCGTTGACCGTAATTTGCACGACAGGCTCATCCTGCACCAGCCCGATCCAATCCGCCTTCACCCCGCCATGGTTGGCAAGGATGCGCTCCACTTCCTTCGCGTGCGCTTCGGCGACTTGCAAGACCGCCCCCAGCTCTTCGCTGAACAACGCCGAGAGTGCATCGCGCCCAACCAAGTTGACCGCCACTCCACGCCCGCCAGCCATCGCCATCTCTGCGAGCGTAACCGCCACGCCACCGTCCGAGCGGTCGTGATAGGCAAGCACCAGCCCCTTCTCGACCAGCTCCTGCATCGCGTCATAGAACGCCCTAACGCTCTCGGGGCTATCCATGTCCGGCACGTCGTCTCCGACTTGGTTGTACACCTGCGCGAGCGCAGAGCCACCCAGGCGGTTCTTCCCGTTGCCGAGGTCTACCAGGAGCAACCGCGACTCACCCGGCTTGAGGTCTGGCGTAACGTCCTTCCGGGCGTCCTTAACTGTGGCGAAGGCGGAGACAATCAGCGAGAGCGGCCCCACCTGCTTATGCTCCTTGCCCTCGGCGTCCTTCCAGACTGTCCGCATCGAGAGCGAGTCCTTACCCACCGGGATGCAAATCCCCAACTTCGGGCAGACGTCCATGCCCACGGTCTCTACCGTGTCGAAGAGCCGAGCATCCTCGCCCTCTTCACCGCAAGCCGCCATCCAGTTTGCCGAGAGCTTAATCGTCCCGATCGCGCCGATGGGCGCAGACGCCATCTGCAGGATCGCTTCACCCACTGCCATGCGCCCGGACGCCGGCGCGTTCACGATTGCCAGCGGCGTGCGCTCGCCTGTTGCCATCGCTTCGCCCGTTACCGCCTGGTATCCCGTAACCGTTACCGCGTGATCTGCCACCGGGAGCTGGTAACGCCCGCACATCTGGTCGCGGTGAACCATGCCCGTAATGGTGCGGTCGGTAATCGTGATGAGGAAGGTCTTGTTTGCCACTGCCGGCAGACGCAACACGCGTTGTAACGCTTCGGCAGGCGTGATGCCACTCAAGTCCAGCGGAGCTTTGGGAAGCTCCACATGGCGGACGTCTCGCACCATGCGCGGGGGCTTACCCAAGAGCGTAGCGATGTCCATATCAATGGGGTTATCGCCGAAGTGCGCGTCGTGGAGCACCATGCGCCCATCGTCCCGCGTTTCGCCAATGAACGCCACCGGGCACCGCTCCCGCTCGCAGAAGCTCTCGAAGAGCGTCCGGTCTTCGGCGCGGATAGCGAGCACGTAACGCTCCTGCGCCTCGCAACACCAAATCTCCATCGGGCTCATGGAGAGCTCTTCGTTGTGCACCTTGCGCAGCTCGAAGTTAGCCCCCGTTGCCTCCACCAGCTCCGGGCAACCGTTCGAAAGCCCGCCCGCGCCGATGTCATGCAGCGAGAGGATGGGGTTCGACGTGCCCAGTGCCACGCAGGCATCAATCACGCCTTGGCACCGCCTCTGCATCTCCGCATTCCCGCGCTGGACGGAGTCGAAGTCCAGCTTCGCCTCGTTGGTGCCGGAGGTCATGGAGCTTGCCGCCCCGCCTCCCAAGCCGATCCGCATGGCAGGTCCCCCAATCTGCACCACCAACGCGTGCGGGGGCACTGCCTTCTTTAAGACTTGGTTGTGCCGGATGTTGCCCATCCCTCCGGCGAGCATGATGGGCTTATGGTAGCCCCAATACTTCCCGCACGCCTCTTCCTCAAGCGTCCGGAAAAAGCCACAGAGTTGCGGACGCCCAAACTCGTTCCCGAACGCCGCCCCGCCGAGGGGCCCTTCCATCATGATGTTCAATGCCGGGGCAAGCCTGCTCGGCAAGGGCGCATACGCCTTCTCCCACGGCTGAAGGAAGCCGGGGATGCGCAGGTTGCTCACGCAGAAGCCGCAGATGCCCGCCTTCGTGCGCGACCCAATGCCCGTTGCGCTCTCGTCGCGAATCTCTCCGCCAACGCCGGTTGCTGCGCCGGGGTAGGGGGAGATGGCGGTGGGGTGGTTGTGCGTCTCCACCTTCATGAGCATTTCCACCTGATCCTCGGCGAACGTGTAGACGTTGCTCCGCGGGTCGGACTGGAACGCCTGCACGCGAAAGCCGTCGATCACCCCGGAGTTATCCTTATACGCCACCTGCGTCCCCTCGGGGTGCAACTTGTGCGTGTTGCGAATCATCCCGAAGAGCGAGATATCCCGCTCCTGCCCATCGATGATCCACTTGGCGTTGAAGATCTTATGACGGCAGTGCTCGGAGTTGACCTGCCCGAACATCGTCAGCTCCGTATCCGTGGGGTTACGCTTCGCAGCCCGGTACGCCTCAAAGAGATAGTCGATTTCCGGGTCGCTCATCGCCAACCCAATCTCTTTATTGGCTCGCACCAGGGCTTCGCGCCCCTCGCCCAACACGTCGAAGGTTTTGCCACGCGCCGGTTGCGCCTCAATGAAATACCCCGGAAGCTCTTCGGCGGTGAAGACGCCCTCGATCATCCGGTCGTGAAGCACGTTTAAGGCGTCGCTCCCGAGGGCTTCGCGGGAGAGCACCTTGCCCCCTTGCTCCACTGCCACGTGCATCGCGTGCTCCACGCGGGCTACCCCTTCCACCCCGCACGAGCGGAAGATGTCCGAAGCCTTGGAGCTCCACGGCGAAATTGTGCCTAGGCGCGGCGCAATGAAGAGCCCCTCTTTCGGGCACGCCGTGCCGGCGTCCGCATCGAGGAGCGTGCACGCCTTACTCTGCGCCTCTGCTGAAAGATCCCCCGAGAGCTGGAGGAGGTAGACCCACGTTGCGCGCAGGTGGCACCCGGAAAGCCCAACCTCGGTCAACCGCTTCTGTAATGCCTCAATGCGGAACGTTGAAAGTGCAGATTGACCGACCAAAAATGCTGTTGCCATAGACTTATGCCATCCTTAAAGGGAGCACTTAAAAAATGTACCCGCCCATTCTACCAAAAACCGCCCCTGCCCTTTTACCCCCTCCTCCACTTTCCGCTTCCACCCCCCGCAACCGCCTTTACCCCGAACGCGAGGCGGAGAGAGGTCAAACGCGAGGCGGAGCGACCCCAAACTCGGTTCAACCACAAATCCCCCCGCAACCGCGTTCGGGGTCTCTCCGCACCGCGTTTCACCCAAACGCGAACCGACCTCACCTCGATCGCGGTTCGACCACCCCCCTTTTTCCTATCTTTACCAAAAAGGTAGCGATTCCCTTTTCCCACCCCTCTGAACCGAGTTTGGGGTCTGTCCGCACCGCGATTGACCCGAACGCGGTGC
>CAVDHG010000079.1:0-5257 GCA_963608725.1 Agathobacter rectalis
TCCAACTCCGGAAGCGTCTCGGCGGGCACCCAGGTGTTACCGTCGGCAGAGAGTTCACAGCCCGGCTTGATGATTCCCCGGCGTGCCCACTCCACCAGCATCGGCGTGGGGATATTCGTGTTGCTGATGCCCGCGCCAGAGTTACGCAGGAGCCAACGCCGTGTATCTTCCTGCGCCATGCCTTAGCCCTCCAACGCCGTCTTCACCGCCTGAGCGGCATCTTCCCGGACGTGAAAGACCTCATCCTCCGCTTCGATGTTCCGAAGCAACGTCGAGCGCAGACGCGCCTTCGCCGCTTCCAGTTCATCCTGCACCGCGAGGAGGGAAGCCTTGGCAATTACCAGCTCTCTCTCCCAACGGCTCCGAATATCGGCAAGCTCCGCTTTAAGGCGGGCATTCTCTTCGCGCAGGCGTTCCAATTCTTCTGTATCCATACGCTTCCTTACTTATTAACGTGTCGCGCTCAACTGCGCCGGAGCACCGAGAGGCAACGCACAAACCGCATCCGCCTGTCGGCGAATCGCCTCATCCTCGGAGAGGGAGACGGCGAGATTCAGCATCTCCGACTTCTTGGGTTCGTTTCCCAGCTCGTTATAAAGCTTTGCTGCGAGGATGGCGGTAGGTGCGTCACGTGTTTCCCGGGCGCACTGCAGAGCCTCGCGGGCGGCACGCGCCACGTCTCCAGCTTCATAAATCCCGCGGATGCCAAGCCTCCCGCGAACCACCGCCTCGCTCCGGGCGGTCGGGTTGCCGGATTGCAGACGGCTAAGTAACGTGTTGTACTGCGTGCGCTGATCCTTAGGCCAGGCTTCAACGTCTAGATCGTAGAGCCAATCCACCGCCAGCTCGCGACGCAACGTCTCCGCCAAGGCGAGCTCGGCATTGGCGACGTCCTCCACGCTCCAATCCGTTCGTTGCTCTGCCCATGCTTGGAGCAGGTGGCGCACTTCGCCCTTGGGCGAGCCTTCCGCCTCGGCAACGCGCAAGTCCAACGTCCGCCTCCAGAGTTGCGCTTGCGGGACGTAGAGCTTATCGGCTTGCGCAATGAGAGCCTTGGCGCGAGACAAGTTGCCCGCCTTATACGCACTCCAAGCTTGGATCTTCAGGGCTTCATCATCCCGGCAGTCCGGCTTCTGCACGCACCCGGCAAGCAACGCGCCTGCCACGATTACCCCGAGGAGAATACACTGCTTTGGATTCTTCATGCTTGCTCCTTCCTTACGCCTTGCGCAATGAGAGGCGAATCAATTCCTGAACGGAGGCTTGCGGGTTCTTCTCGAACGCGCTCTGGACTTGCGCACGCGCTTCTTCGGGTTTGTTCCCTAAGGCAATCAGGGAGAGAATGGCGTCTTGCAACGCCGGAGGCGTGGCTCCTCCGCTCTGCTCTTTGGCGCGGAGCGACACGGCTTCCAGCGGATCAATCTTGTCCTTCAGCTCCACGATAACCCGCTCTGCCGTCTTCTTGCCCACGCCGGAAATGGAGGAAAGCCGGCGCACGTCCCCTTCCGCAATCGCCGTTGCCAACTCTCCGGGCGTCAATCCGCTCAGGATGGCTAGGGCGAGCTTGGGGCCCACCCCGGAAATTCCCAGGAGCGTCTGGAAAAACTTCCGCTCACGGTCGGAGGCAAAGCCATAGAGAGCCTGATCGTCTTCCCGGACGATGTGGCAAATGTGGAGATCCACCGCTTCGCCCGTTGCCGGGAGCCTATCGAAGGTCGAGAGGGGCACCACCACGCCATAACCCACGCCTCCGCAAAGGACGACAATCCCGGCGGGCATCTTCTCAAGGAGCGTCCCCTGCAATCGGTGAATGTAGCCCACGGTTCCTGCCCCCTACTCCGAATTACGCATGCCGTACTTGCGGATCAACCGTTGCAAGTAGGCGCGCTCAATGCCTGCGCTCCGTGCGGACTGCGAGATGTTCTGCGCGTTCCGGGCAAGGAGGTCGCTTAGATACTTGCGCTCGAACTCCTCGATCAGGGCGTTCTTCATATCTTTGAAGGGGCGATCGGCGGAGATTTGGAAAGCGGAAGCTTCTTGGTCTGCGCCTTCGCCCTCCGCGGGCGGGGTAGCTTGGAGGAAGGCACCCACGTCTGCCGGGATGTGCCCCAGGGAGCGGATACGCTCAAAGAGGGTGCGAAGCTCGCGGATATTCCCCGGCCACTCGTACCGCCGCAGGAAGGCGAGGGTCGAAGCCTGCTCTGCCCAGGCGCGGAGCTCGTCATTGGCGTGGAGTCGCTCCACCAGCGAACGCGCCAAGAGCGGGATATCGTCCCGCCTGCGCCGCAACGCCGGAAGCTCAATTACAATCACCGCTAGCGCACAGAAGAGCGGCTGCGAGAAGTCCCCCGAACGCGCCGCCTCGCCCAGATCCTGCTTGGAAGCCGCCATGAAGCGCACGTCCTTGCGCGTTTCCACCGCCCGCAGGAGGAGGGGCTGCACCTCCTTAGGCAGGCGATCGATGGAGTCGACGAAGAGCGTTCCCCCGCTGGCAAGCTCCAACGCCCCCTTGGTGCGCGTATCCCCGAAAAGCTCGACCTTGGCTTGATCGGCAGAGGTCAAGCCGTTGCAATCCAAGACGATAAAGGGCGCACCCCCGCGGGCGGACTCATTATGGATGTCTCCGGCGAGTTCCTCTTTGCCTGTCCCCGTCTCGCCCAGGATGAGCACGGGGCTATCGGTTGCCGCTGCCTGCTCGGCGAGGTGGAAGACGTGGCGCATGAGTGGCGTGCGCCCGACCGTGTGCCCGAATTGTTCGCGGGCGCTCATGGTCAGCTCCGGGCGGTCGCGCACCAGGGGCACAATCAGGCGCGTACGCCCCAACTGCACTTCCGTGTTCGGCGAGAGGCGTGCCGAGGAGACCTTAACGCCCTCAATGCTCGTGCCGTTCGTTGAGCCCAGATCGGTAATCGTGAGCGAGCCATGCTCATCGAGGTCGATAGAGCAGTGCCGCCGGGATACGGTGGAATCGGCGATCGAGAGATCGTTTGCCAGCCCCGAGCCGATCGTGTAGGGGAACTTGGCAATGATATACTCCCGCCCCTCCAGGGGACCTTCCGTTACGAGAATGCGCGACTTCTGCCCCGCCCCGCCGAAGGGCGCGACGGTGGGCAAAACAAGCGTGTGGCGTTCGGATTCGCGCATGGTGGCAACTGTCCTCCCTGTAAGTCCCTGCGATTATACCAGATTCCCGCGCCCTCTGCACGGGTTTGCGCATTTGATGCGGATATGATACGCTCCGCACACGTCTGCTTTGCATTGGGCAGACGTACCAAACGAAGGAAACGACCATGCCGAATACCGTCTTAATTGGATCGCAGTGGGGCGACGAGGGTAAGGGAAAGATTATTGACGTGCTCACCGCTCAGGCGGACATGATTGTCCGCTACCAGGGTGGCTCGAACGCCGGGCACACCGTCATCGCCGAGGGCGAGAAGCGCGTTCTGCGCCTGGTCCCCTCTGGAATCCTGCACGCGGGCAAGACGTGCGTGATCGGTAATGGCGTGGTGATGAATCCCCTCGACCTCATAGAGGAGATCGAGATGCTCAGGAAGACGGGCATTGAGTGCCGCGGGCGTCTCTTCATCTCCACGCGCACCCACATGGTCATGCTCTACCACCGCGCCCTGGACAAGGCGGACGAAGCCGCTCGCCCCGCGGGCAAGAAGATCGGCACCACGGGGCGCGGGATTGGCCCGGCATACGCCGCCAAGGTCTCCCGCTCGGGCTTGCGCTGTGGCGACATGTTGACTCCCGAATTCCCCGACCTCGTCCGCGAGCAGGTGGAGGAGACCAACCGCAAACTCGCCCAGCTCGGCGCAGAGCCCCTCAACGCCGAGGAGCTCGTGGAGACCTACCGCACCGCCGCCGAGCGTCTGCGCCCCTACATTCTCGACACCATCCCGCTCATCCATGAGGCTGACCGCGCTGGCAAGTCCATCCTCCTAGAGGGCGCACAGGGCACCATGCTCGATATCGACTTCGGCACCTACCCCTTCGTCACTTCCTCCAACCCCACCTCCGGCGGAGCCTGCATCGGCACGGGGCTTAGCCCCCGGCGCATCGACCGCGTGGTCGGCGTGATTAAAGCCTACACCACCCGCGTGGGCGAGGGGCCCTTCCCCACGGAGGACTTTGGCGACGTGGGCAAACTCCTTGCCGAGCGCGGGCACGAATTCGGCTCCGTAACGGGGCGTCCGCGCCGGTGCGGGTGGTTCGACGCCGTGGTCGCTCGCTACGCCCGGATGGTCAACGGCGTAGACTTCTGGGCTCTGACGAAGCTCGACGTGATGGACACCTTGCCCGAGATCAAGATCTGCGTGGCATACGAGCTGGATGGCAAGCGCATTACGGATATGCCCGCTTCCGCCTCCGAGCTTGCCCGGTGCAAGCCCCTTTATGAGACCATGCCCGGCTGGTTGGAAGAGACCAGCCACATCACAGAGATGAGCCAGCTCCCCCTCAAGGCGAAGGCATACGTGGAGCGGTTGGTGGAGCTTTCCGGGGCACGCCTCGGGATTCTCTCCATTGGCCCGGCGCGTGAGTCCACCCTGCGCATCGGCATCTAATGGAGCACATCGCCTTTATTATGGATGGCAACGGCCGTTGGGCGCAGGCTCGCGGTCTGCCACGCTCGGAGGGGCACCGCGCCGGCGGGAAGACTGTCCGGCGGGTGATGGACTATTGCCGGAAAGCCAATATCCGCTACCTCACGCTCTACGCCTTCTCTGTGGAGAACTGGAAACGCCCCAAGGAGGAGGTGGACTTCCTCATGCAGCTGCTCACCCACGCGCTCGTGGAGGAGGAGGCGAACTTGCACGAGAAGCAGGTGCGCTTGCGCATTATGGGGCGGAAGGCGGATCTCCCCCCTACCCTCCGCTCGGAGCTAGACCGCATTGAGCGCGCCACCGCCACCTACCCCAGAGAGTTGATTATCTGCCTAAGCTACGGCGGGCGCACGGAGATTGCCCACGCAGCCCGCGAGATCGCCACCCTGGTCTCCCAGGGCAAACTCCGCCCCGAGGAGGTCGACGAGGAGCTTCTCCGCCAGCACCTCTATTTGCCGGACGTCCCCGACCCCGATCTCATCGTGCGCACGAGTGGGGAGATGCGCCTGAGCAACTTCCTCCTCTGGCAGGCGAGCTACGCGGAGTTCTACACCACCCCCGTCCTCTGGCCCGACTTCGGCGAAGCCGACTTCCAAGCCGCCCTCGACGCCTACGCCTCCCGGTCTCGACGCTACGGCGGACTCTAATCC
>CAVDHG010000079.1:5587-7606 GCA_963608725.1 Agathobacter rectalis
CGTCTTGGCGACGGTCATCTTGCTGATGCCGAAGGTGTACTCCACCTTAACCGTCCCCTTGGTAGTGTCCTCAGAGTCTGCCGTAACGGTGATGACGCCGTCGAAGAGCTCGGCACCTTCCACGACGCAATCCTTCGCCGCGGTTACCTCCGTGATGGTGAGGACGCCTTCGCTGGCGGCTTTCTTGGCGATGGCTTCCTTCGTGGCGTCATCCGTGGTGGTGTCGCCACTATCGGGCACCTGCACGGCGTAAAGACCGGAGCTATTCGCCACGGGGAAGAGGGAGAGCGTCTCGTCCGAACACTCAAGGGTGAACTTCTCGGCAGAACCGGAGAGGGTCGTTGCCTTGAGGAGTTGCCCCGCCTTGGCAGTCTTGACCGTAACGGTGCCCGTAGAGGGAAGCCCGAGAGTGTCGGTGCCGTTCACCGTAAACATCCCTTCCGTGAGGTCAAGCGTCGACCCCGCGGAGAGGACGAGGGACTTCGTCCCGGCAATGAGGGTCGGGGTTTCGTAGTCCGTGCGAGGCTTCAGCACAGAGCCGGAGGCGAAGGTAACGGTGCCCGTGCGGTTAAGCTTGCCCACCTCGAAGGTAACCCCCGAAGGCACCGTAACACCCGCGTTAGCGATATTCGTTACTTCCTTAATAGAGAGCATCTTCTCTCCCTCGCTGATGCTGAGCGTACCACCAGTGTAGGTCAGGGTATCGATCGTGGCATTCCCTTCGAGGCTGAGTTTACCGGCACTGTTGGTCAAGGTTCCAATCGTGGCAGTACCTTGGATCGTGAGTGGACCGGCATTGGTAAAGTTGTTGAGGGCGTCCAGCGTTACGTCCCCTTGCAGAATAAGAGTTCCGGATCCATTCCTCTGGAGCTTCGTTCCGGTAATAGCGCCCTTGAAGGTGGCGTTTGCGCCATCATTTACGTGGCATATTGTTACATCCGTGCTCTTATAGACGATGTCTGCGGTAATGGTCGCCGTTGCGTTCCCCGAGACCTGCCAGGCGGCATTACCGCTGAGGACGAGCTTGCTCCCGAGGGTAGAGCTTTCCAAGGTAAACTGCCCGGCGGTAACCTTCGTGGTACCTGTGAACCCTGTCGAGTTGAATGTGAAGGTATTCCCCCACGCCGAGGTCATGCCGAAGATGACGGTTCCGGTGCCGGTGAGGTTGGGGAGGGAGAAGGTGCTCAGGAGGCTGGAAGCCAGGGTGAGGGAGGCATTCGCGCTCACGGTGATTGCCGAGAGGGCGGACGCCGGGAGGGTGGCGAGCGAGACGCTCCCGGAGTTCACGGTGAAGGCACCCGCGCCGGTAACCGAGCCGGTGAGCGTGGCATCGCCCGAAACCCAGGTGCCGGCGACCGCGACGCTCCCCGTCTTAACCGTGAGCCCTTCGGTGTTCAGCGTAGCCCCGCTCTCCACCGAGGCAGAGGAGACATTTAGGGTCGTGCCCTCAAGCGTCAGGGTGCCGGTGCCGGTTACCTTCATGGCGTCGAAAGTCGTATCCGGGACGTCCGTGATTGTAATATTGCCCGAAACCTCCACGATAAAGGGAGCGTTCGCCACGGGGGCAGAAGTACGCGACCAGTGCGTGGTGTCCGTCCATTTGAAGGAGGTTCCGGTGGCACTCTCCCCGAGCTTCCACGTGTTCGGCGTTGCGGTGAAGGTGCCGTTATCGTCCATTGTCCCTTCATCCGCGGAGATGGGCGTGGGGTTGGAGCTGTTCCGGCAGAGCGTGATGCTATTCCTGAACGACACCAGATTGTCCGGTAAGGTGTAGGTTGACAGCACCTCATCGTCGGTGAGGATGAGGTAGATATTCGCAGTAGCCGGTTTCTCCCCCGAGAAGGTGATGGGAGCCTCACTGGTGGAGTCATCCTTCGTGCAGAGCGAACACGTGGTGCTCAGGAGGAGGGTCGCGGAGGAGTTCTCGGCGAAGGTGATGGCAGGGACGGTAGTGCCCGCCGTAACGTTCCGGAGGTCAACCGTGCCACTGGTGAGCTTGAGGGTGCCCGCGCCGGAGAT